>JAZKTU010000117.1:0-9857 GCA_036625385.1 Halovenus sp.
TGTACTCGACCGCGTCATCGTCCATACCGACAACGTTCGCAGGCAGTCGGAAAAAACGTTCTCCCGGAACGGTAACGCTCAGCCAGACTCTCGCTGGCACGAGTTTGACCCCTGACAATAATCCCTTGCGCATTGTCAGGGAAGGAAGCTATTTTATATTTTTTACCTATTGAATCTAACACACCTCATGAGCGGTTTCCAATTACATCTCCCTCTTTTACTCATTATTCTAGCGTCTGTAGTTGGACTAATGATAACCTCCTACGGGCTGTATTATATCTGGAAATACGGGCGGACCCGGCAGGTGACCACGTTCACTGCCTTGACCATGACCATCACAATCTGGACGTTTTTCGCGACGTTACAGCTCACTGCGACGACCTACCCTCTGTCGTTCTGGGCGTACAAAATGCTTCACTTCGGTTCGTTCTCGGCCATCGAACACGAGAACAGTCCGATCTACGTCTCGTATCTGTCCGCGTTTAACCTCCTCGCGACCGTCGGTCTCTCGTACATCGTGTTTCATAGTGACTGCTGTACCGATTTACCGGTGCGACCGCACGCCGGGAGACACGTCTCCCGAGCCCTGGCTCGCGTCACTCGCCAGGACGCCGTCGTGCGGTCGACCCGGAACAGACGTACAGCAATCACTATCAACCCGCCCCGAGGTCACGCTGTCAGCCGTGGCGAACGACGAGCGAGTTCAAAATAGAACCAGGGCGGATTCCCCGCCCCACCGTGGGCGGGGAGGAAGCCGGCGCCGAGTGACCTATCCATGATTTTATTTTACAGGCATCCCAACTACTCGATAGTAGTCGGCGGCCAACAGCTGTCGTCGGCTACGGGCCGCCGTCAACCGGCCCTGAAGTCAGGGATGCCGACCCGTGAACACCGAACAAGACAGTTCGGCACGACGCGGCGAGTCCACTGACAAGCCACGGGCCACCGTGCCCGTGGCAGTTGACATCAGCGTCGCCGACAACGGGCCCGGTATTCCGGATGGCCAGAAAGAACAGATCTTTGCGAAGGCGAGGAGGACGCTTGCGATCGGAAACCGATCAATGGACACGGTTCGGAGAACGGCATCTGACTGGGGGGAGAGTACCGGGCAAACGACAATGTTTTTCCCCTAACGTTGTTTGCAGTAGTGTATGTCCGACGACCTCAAGAAGGGGCTGGAAGGCGTCCTCGTCGCCGAGTCGGAACTCAGCTACATCGACGGCGACGAGGGGCGGCTCGTCTATCGTGGGTACGCCATCGAGGACCTGGCCGAACAGGCCAGCTTCGAAGAAGTGCTTTATTTGCTCTGGCACGGACAGTTGCCGACGGCGTCGGAGCTTTTGCGTTTCAGCGAGGAACTGGCATCCCACCGCGCGGTCAGAGACGACGTTCTCGCGACGGTTCGGAGTCTGGCCGAGGCCGACGCGAACCCGATGGCTGCGCTCCGGACAGCGACATCGATGCTATCGGCCTGCGATGACGGCGGCGAGCCCGGAGACCGCGAGACCGACCTGGCGAAAGGCCAGCGGATCACCGCCAAGATGCCGACGATCGTCGCCGCCTTCAAGCGACTCCGCGACGGCGAACAGCCGGTCGAGCCCCGTGAGGACCTCGATCACGCCGCGAACTTCCTGTATATGCTCAACGGCGAGGAGCCAAACGACAAGATAGCCGAGGTCTTCGACATGGCTCTGGTCCTGCATGCCGACCACGGACTCAACGCTTCGACGTTCGCCGCGATGGTGACTGCCTCGACGATGTCGGACATCTACAGTTCCGTGACCAGCGCCATCGGTGCACTGAAGGGGGGGCTCCACGGCGGCGCGAACCAGAACGTCATGCGGATGCTCAAGGAGATCGACGAGAGCGAGCTCAGTGTGGTGGAGTGGACCCGAAACGCTCTCCAGGAGGGGCAGCGGATACCCGGATTCGGTCACCGGGTCTACGACGTCAAGGATCCGCGTGCGGAGATCCTGGGCGATCAGTCCCGGGCGCTGGGCAACGCTTCGGGCGAACTCAAGTGGTTCTCCTACAGCCAGGTCGTCGAGGAGTTCATGGACAAGGAGACCGGAATCGCCCCGAACGTCGACTTCTACTCGGCGTCGACGTACTACCAGATGGGGATCCCGATCGATCTATTCACTCCGATCTTCGCGCTAAGCCGCGTCAGCGGCTGGATCGCCCACGTGCTGGAGTACCAGGACGACAACCGACTCATCCGCCCGCGGTCGCGGTACGTCGGCCCGACCGATCGGGAGTACGTCCCGATCGACGAGCGATAGCTCGGCCCGTTCGTTTCGCGATGGTTGTTTTCGTCTACGGAACCCTCACCGACACGAAGATAGCCGCGTCAGTCCTCGAAGAGTTCGAATACGAAGGTTCCGCGACGCTATCGGGCCTCCATCGCGTCGACGGCGAGTACCCGACGCTGGCCCCGGGCGGACAGGTCGAGGGGCGGCTTCTCCGGACAGATGAGCTCGATCGCCTTGACGCATACGAGGGTGTCGACCGCGGGCTGTACGTCCGGGTTTCGGTGCCAGTCGAAGGCCCGGACGACCCGGAGAGCGCCGCCGTCTACGTCGGCAACCCGACCACGCTGGACGTACCGGACCTCTGGCCCGGCCCGGAATCGTTCCCCGATTGTGTCACGAATCACCTCGACACATGTGCCGTAACTATCAGTACTGATAGGGATTAGCGTAGAAATCCATAGATTTCGCCCGGGAAATCGAATCCGGACATCCGATCGGAGTGTGACGTTCTCCGATCGGCTACGCTAATCCCTATGATGCGATAGACGCGCGTCCGTCGGCCGTCTGACGTTGGTACTATCGGGCTTCAGTCGTGCACTTTCACTTTCAGTCTGCATACCTTTCGTTTATATGCCCTCGGGGGGCATATACCGACGCTGTCACACGTTCCATCCTCACTTTCCCCCACACCTAACTGGCCAGCGGCGCAACCGATGTGCATGCTCGGTCTGGAGGATGTTCTCGCCGCGCGGGATCGGGTCGCCGAGACCGCCCGGCATACGCCGCTGGATTATTCCCACACGTTCTCGTCAATGACAGGTGCCACCGTCCACCTGAAACTGGAGACCTTCCAGCGGACGGGTGCGTTCAAGATCCGTGGGGCGACCAATCGGATCGCGACGCTGAGTGAGGCCCAGAAAGAAGCCGGAGTCGTTACCGCCAGCGCGGGCAACCATGCCCAGGGAGTCGCGCTGGCGGCCACTCGGATGGGCGTCGACTCGAAGATCGTCATGCCCGAACACGCTCCGGTCTCGAAGGTCGAGGCGACCGAGAGTTACGGCGGCGAGATCGTCCTCGACGGGGAAGACTACGACGCTGCGGCCGAGCGCGCCCACGAGATCGAACGCGAGGAAGGCCGCACGTACGTCCACGCCTTCGACGACGAGATGGTGATGGCCGGCCAGGGGACCATTGGCCTGGAGATCTACGAGGACCTCCCGGAGGTCGAGACGGTCGTCGTGCCTATCGGCGGCGGCGGACTGATCTCGGGGATCGCCACTGCGCTCAAGGGCAAGAACGAGGACATCCGGGTGATAGGCGTCCAGGCGGAGGGGGCTGCAAGCGTCGCAGCGTCCCTGGAGAAAGGGGAGATCGTCGAACGCGAGAGCGTCGAGACTATCGCCGATGGGATCGCCACGCGGAAGATCGGCGAGCAGACCTTCGAGGTGATCCGCGAGCGCGTCGACGAGGTTGTCACGGTCAGCGATTCGGAAATCGCCGTCGCGCTGACCAAGTTGCTCGAACGCTCGAAGACCCTCGTGGAGGGGGCGGGCGCAGTCCCGCTGGCGGCACTGCTGGCCGAGCGGTTGGACTACGAGGACGACGAGATCATCGTCCCCGCGCTCTGTGGCGGCAACATCGACCTGAATGTCCTGACGACGGTCATCATGCGCGGGCTGATCGAGACCGGCCGGTACCTCCGCCTGCGGACCGTCCTCAAGGACCGCCCGGGGGAACTCGAACGCCTGGTCGAGATCATCTCCGAAGAGGGGGCCAACATCTACGCCATCGAGCACGACAGGGCCTCTCGGGACATCGCGCTGAACGACGCCGAAGTCGCGATCGATCTGGAGACGAAAGGTCCCGACCACGTCGACGCGCTGGTCGCGGCGCTGGAAACGAACGGCTACGAAGTCGACGTGCTCGTTTGATCGCAGAACGTTTAGGGGAACCGAAGGAATGACTTGTCTCCGGGCCCCATGTCATAGTGATGACCGTAAGCGAATCCGGGGCGCTCGACGTCGAGCGCATCCGCGAAGACTTCCCGGTTCTCGACCGGGAATTCGACGGCACGCCGCTGGTGTATCTGGATAACGCCGCGACGACTCAAACCCCGAACAAGGTAATCGACGCCATCAGCGACTACTATCGGGAGTACAACGCTAACGTCCACCGGGGCCTCCATCAACTCAGCCAGGAAGCCTCCATCGCCTACGAGGAGGCCCACGACCGCGTCGCCGAGTTCGTCGGTGCCGGCGGTCGTGAGGAAATAATCTTCACGAAGAACACCACAGAGAGCGAGAACCTCGTCGCCTACGCCTGGGGTGTGCGGGAACTCGGCCCCGGTGACGTGGTCGTCCTGACGGAGATGGAACACCACGCGTCGCTGGTCACCTGGCAGCAGATCGCCGAGCGGACCGGTGCGGACGTCGAGTACATCCGGGTCGACGGGGACGGACGGCTGGACATGGACCACGCTCGCGAGTTGATCGACGACGATACTGCCATGTTGTCGGCGGTCCACGTCTCGAACACGCTCGGGACGATCAATCCCGTCGAAGAGCTCGTCGAGTTGGCCCACGATCACGATGCGCTGGCGTTCATCGATGGCGCGCAGGCGGTTCCGAACCGGCCGGTCGACGTCGAGGCGATCGACGCGGACTTCTACGCGTTCTCGGGGCACAAGATGGCCGGCCCGACCGGGATCGGCGTCCTCTACGGGAAATCGCACCTCCTCGAGGAAATGGAGCCGTTCCTTTACGGCGGGGACATGATCGAGAAGGTCACCTTCGAGGACTCCCGCTGGAACGAACTCCCCTGGAAGTTCGAGGCCGGCACGCCGAACATCGCCCAGGGAATCGCGCTGGCGGAGGCCTGCGACTACCTCGACGATATCGGGATGGATGCCATCGCTCGCCACGAGAATGACCTCGCCCAGTACACCCTCGAACGGTTCGCGGAGTTCGACGACGTCGAGACCTTCGGCCCGCCCGCTGGCGAGGAGCGCGGCGGACTGGTTTCGTTCAACCTCGAGTCCGTCCACGCCCACGACCTCTCCTCGATCCTCAACGACTCTGCCGTCGCGATCCGGGCCGGCGATCACTGTACGCAGCCGCTACACGACAAACTCGGTGTCGCGGCGACCGCCCGCGCTTCATTTTACCTTTACAATACGCGCGAGGAGATCGACGTGCTGATCGAAGCGATCGACGACGCCAGAGAGCTTTTCGCATAAAGAGGCCGGAATATCGTCTCGGCGCCGCTCACTGCGCTCCCCACTCCCACTCCGTGACTTCGATCTTTTCTTCGAGTTCCGCCAGCCGCTGGTCGTAGGCTGAACTATCGCCCGCTGCCTGCGCCTCGGCGATCTCCTGTGCCCGACGGATACGCGCTACCGCCTGCTCGAAGTATCGCCGTGCCTCCGAGACATCGTCATCCAGTGCTCGCTCACCGGCTGCCTGGAGGGTGTCAGCGTGCCGCTCCAGCGCGTCGACTGTCGCCTCGGCGATCGATTCGATCTCCGAGATCGGCAGGTCGGCCGAGTCGGTTGTCGTCTCCCAGTCAGCCTCGCGAGCGGCCGTCACCCGCCGATAGGTTTCGAGCCAGCACGTGGCGGTTACCTCGGAGTCGTCAGCGTCTGTCGCTCTCTCGTATGCGTTACGGGTCGACTCGACGTACGTCTCAGCCAGCCCCTCAATTGCGTTGGCCTTGTCGTCGACCTCGTCGGACACATCTCCAGGCGGATCGTCGAGATCGGCGAGGACGTCCCGTAGCGACGTCAGCGCGTCCACGGCTGTAACGTACGCCTCGCAGAAGGCCGTGTACTCATTCTCGTTGAGCGCCGTCTCGGCCCGCTCCAGTGCATCGCTGACTCGGTCGACCCAGGCGTCGACATACCGCCGGTTGAGGGTCGCTTCGGCGGTTTCGATCTTCTCCAGCAGCCGGTCAGTGTGGATTTTCTCGTGTGTGGCCGAGTAGCGGGCGTCCGATAGCTCCGACTGGATCTGGAGGCGGAGATATCCGATCGTCCCGCCCTCACGGATCTGCGATTCGAGTTTCTCGGTCATCTCCTCGGCCGACGCGATGGCGTCTTCGACATCCGCGTACGCCTCTGCCATGACCGTAATGTATTCCGCGACCGCGTCCGGATCGCCGTGTGTGGGTGACAACCGGATCGCTTCCTCTCCATCTTCGACCACCAGTGTCGTATTCAGCAACCCGCTTTCGACCGCTGCTCTTGAGACTGACCGCAAGTCGAATTCGATCTCGCTGTCAGACGGTCGTTCTCCGAGAACGACCAACACCCGGTCGTCGGTCGCGATCAAATAGGCGTGATGTCCGCCGTCGGGTTCGACTGTCGTCGTTCGCTCCTCAGTCACATACTCGACGCTGTCGCCCGCCAGGACGTACCTGGGCTGCTCGTGTCCTTCCAGCAGTTCTGCGACCGGACCGGTCACGGAATCCGCCGTAGCGACGTTCCCAAGCACTGTATCCGGCAAATCCTGTATACTGTCAAACATTCATGCATCATCTCGCTGGAGACAACGATCCCCACTAACGTGTATATGGGATAGGATATTAATCATGTGGATCATTTCAACTCCACTCAGATACCAGTGCCATGACAACTCCTGCCGCGGAACGCTTTTCCGCGGGAATTGCCTACTAAGGCGTAGCAATGGGTATCGGCGGCAGCGATATGTACCGGCAGCAAATCCTCGATCACTACAAGAATCCCCGTAACTACGGGGAGATCGAGGACGCGACGTTCACCCACGTCGGGGAGAACCCGATGTGCGGCGACACCATCGAGATGGACGTCGTCCTCGACGACGACGAGGATACCATCGAGGCCGTAGCCTTCCGTGGGGACGGCTGTGCGATCTCCCAGGCCTCCGCTTCGATGCTCTCGGAGAGGCTCCCGGGCGCCTCTATCGAGGAACTCCAGGAGATGGATCGAGACGACATCATCGACATGCTCGGGGTCGACATCTCACCGATGCGGGTGAAGTGTGCCGTGCTGGCCGAGAAGGTCGCTCAGGACGGCGCGGAGATCTACTTCGGCGAGAAAGAGATAGCCGAGACCAAAACCGAGAGCGACGACCCCGACGTCCCCGACGAGTAGAACATCAGTTTTCTTCGAGGTCGTTCCACTCGATCAGATTTGACTCCTCGTCCGCGTGTTCGATCGCGACAGTGTGACGAGTGTGCCGGGCGTGGGTCTGTGCCCATCGCCGGGCGGCGGTCTCCTCGAGGCGTTCGACCGTCTCCGGGCACTGTCGGCAACTCGCCAGCCAGGTCGAGATCCCGTCGGGGAAGTGGCCCGTGTGTCGGTGGTGATCCAGGGCGAACTGCTGGATCGCCTGGTTGCCGACGGCCATTTCGTCGAGTTCGTATCCCAGATCCCAGCTGCGGCCACAGCGCTCGCAGGTGATCGTCGGCGTGTCATCGATGTCGGTGGGGACATCTCTCGGCGGGTCGCGTTCGTCGTCCATACGCTTACGTTGTATCCGTACCCGTTTTTACCCTCCGTAATCCGTTTCCGCGAGGCTTTCTCACGTCCAACCGATGCAGGGTGTCGTCCTCGCTGCCGGGGAGGGAACGAGACTCCGACCGCACACGGACGCGCAACCGAAGGCGCTGGTCACGGTCGCGGGACAGCCGCTGCTGTCACACGGTTTCGAAGCCCTGATCGAGGCCGGTGTCGAGGAGTTGCTCCTCGTCGTCGGGTACCATGGCGAGGAGATCGTCTCCCATTACGGGGATTCCTTCGGTGACGTCCCGATCACGTACGCCCGCCAGGACGAGCAACGGGGGACCGCACACGCGCTCTTGGCGGCCGAGCCCCACACCGAAGACGACTTCGCGCTGCTGTACGGGGACAACGTCTACGACGCCGACCTCGCGGGGGTCGTCGAGCACCACCGCGAGACCGGGGCCGACGCTACGGCACTGCTGGACACCGTTCCGCCCGAGCGTGCCGCCCGGGGCGGCGTTTTCGAGCTGGACGAAAACGGCGAGGTGACCGGACTGGTCGAGAAACCCGAGGAAGCGCCGTCGACGAAGGTCCCACGAGGGTTTTACGTGTTCTCGCCGCGGATCCTCCACGCCTGCCACCTGGTCGAACCGGCAGCGACCGGGGAGTACGAACTCACTGACGCCGTCGATCTGCTGGTGTACACGGGCGCCCCCGTCTCTGTCGTCGACTTCGAGGGGTGGGCCGTCAACGTCAACACGCCTGCGGACGTCCGGCGGGTCGAGGCGTACCTCTCCGGATAGGCTCACGCCGCGTCGACGGTGATCGTTGCCAGGTCGGTCGCGATACGGACCTCCGTGTCGACGTACTCCGCGACCGTTCGCTGCATCTCCTCAGCAGCGTCGGCCGCGGCCGGGTACAGGTGTGTGAGATAGAGCGCGTCGAGATCGGTATCCGCCAGCGCGTCACCCAGCGCGCGCGGCGTCGCGTGGTTCGAGCGGTCCTCGTCCGGATAGGCACAGTCGTGGAACAGGGTCGTCCCCCCGGCGAAGTCGGCGATCCGATCGGCTGCCTCGGTGTCGCCGCTGATGGTGAGAGCGTCGTCGATCCGGTAGGCATACCCGGACGCCGAGTGAACGGTCTCGCAGGTCTCGATACGGTAGTCGGCCAGCGCGAACGCGTCCGCTTCACGTTCGTCGATCGTCAGTTCCAGACGCTCCGGCAGGTCGTCGATAGCGAGGTACGACCCCAGGTATTCGCGTGTGTCCGGTGGACCGACGATCCGCATCGACGGCTCGTCCGCCAACCACCGGGCCTTGGCGAGCGAGGGCAGGTCGGCGACGTGATCGAGATGGTGGTGGGTGAGCAGGACGGTATCGACGTCGGTCACGTCGTAGCCGGCCTGTGCGAGGCGCTGGAGCACGCCCGCTCCACAGTCGATCAACAGCGGATCCTCGCCGTCGACGACCAGTCCGGCCTGATATCGGTCGCCGGTCGGCAAGGCGGCACCCGTCCCCAGGAACGTCACGTCCATGTCCGCTCTTCGATCCGGCGGGTGAAAAAGCCGGTCAGGCCAGGAAGACGTGTCGCGGCGTGTCTGCCAGCACTTCTCGCCCCCACTGGACGGTTTCGCGGAAGTCGTCTGATCGGAAGAACTCCATCGCGTCTTCCTTGCTGTCCCAGCGGGAGGCGATGAACATATCGGTGTCGTCTTCCTCGTTGACCAGCAGGGATGTCTGGCGGTGACCGTCCATCGCCTCGAGCTTCTCGCCGACGGTTTCGAAGGTGTCGACGAACTCCTCGCGGTAATCGTCTTTGACGGTGTAGAACATTCCCATCGTGCCAAAGCCCTCTCCCTCGCCGGCCCGACGGACGACCTCGGGGAGGTCCCCGAGGAAGTCACCCGCGGTCCGGGCGGCGTCGGCAGTCTCCCAGAGGCTTACCACGGCCGCCGCCTCGCCGTCGGGGTCGTCGTAGACGGCTGTTTTGACGTGAGTGTCGTAGTGCTCGAAGTTCGAACGGAGGTCGTCGACTTCCGCGAACAGTTTCCGGACGTCGGCCGTCGAGTACACTGCGAGCGCGTGGACATCCTCGCCGTGGGGCTGACCGGCGTAGATACCCTGTTCCCG
>JAZKTU010000118.1:0-9678 GCA_036625385.1 Halovenus sp.
ATATCCATACGTTTCTTTAGAGATAGGCGGCGAGAGCACTCAACTCGTGCTCAGAACACTTCGTCCGAGGTATAAAACTCCTCTGTATGTGTACCCGGTGTTCGAGGTGGTACCTGACCCGTACGCGAGTTCGGACGGTCGGGCTGGCAGTCGTGCCCACCGACGGTAGTGTGGTGAAACGCGACGTCTGGAGGGGCGCCTCACAGGTATCCGAGCCGCCGCAAGCGTTCCTCGACGTCCGCCTCTCCGTCGTCCGGGTCCAGGGTCGGTTCGTATCCCCCCTCGTCGGTGGCAGTCGTCTCGACCCACGGGACGTTTTTCACCACGGGGTGGAGACAGCCGGCGGGGTGGTCGTAGATCCCCCACTCCCCCAGGGCGTCCCCGTGGTCGGCGCTTATTACGACCGTCTCGGCGTCGTGGTTCGCGAGCAAGACGGCGACGTCCTCGAGCACCAGGTGTAGATTGTCGCGGTAGGCCTCCCAGAACGCGTCCCGGGAGATACGTCCCTTGCGGAGAGCGTCGACCACGGTGGTTTCGTTCTCCCGACCGAACGGGTCCGCGGCGAACGCCCCGGCCGTGTCCCCGGAGACGAACGGGTGATGGGGTTGCATGTAGTGGACGATCAGCCGGTCGGGCTGTCGGTTCCGGGCGACGGCTATCGCGCGGTCGGTCACCGGGCGGGGAGGGACGATGCCGAGCGAGTCGTCCCAGGCGTACCGCCACACCTCGTCGAGTTCCAGAAACCGGTCCGGCGAGAGCACCCGCTCGGAGAAGACGTTCGAGGTCACGTAGGCCGTCCGGCGGACCTCATCGGCGTACTCGTCAGTGAACGTCTTCTCCATCCACTCTTCGGACATGCTACCCACCGACTCGAAGGATTCGACGGGCCCGACGAACGGATAGTCGTCGGCAACCTCGCGTAGCAGGTCCACCCGACAGGCGTCGAGAATGACCAGCGTGTCCCACTCTCGCTCGTAAACGTTCGTCCCCCGCGGAACGTGCCACCCGACATACCGCCACAGGGCGCTGTAGAACTCGTAGAGGCTGTCGACCGCCCCCTCGCGCCCGTTCTCGCTGATTCGGGCATACGACCGTCGTACCCACTCGTTGAATCCCATCACGACCCTTTCTGTCTGAGACGGCCTTACCGTTTTGCCCGGTTTCGTCCGGGGACGCGAACGGCCGGGTCACAGCCGGTCGACCGCGATCCCGTCTCGGGTCGCCCGCTCGAGTTCACTGGTTTCGGTCAGCTGTGCTCTGTACTGCCGTTCGAGGCCGTCGATATCGACCGCTGTCCCGGCCTGTTCGGTCGGGTCACCCCCGAGGTCGTAGAATCGGCGGGGTCCGTCCGCCTCGAGGTAGTACTTCCACTCCGGTCCACGGACGCAGATGTCCCCCTGTTCGGAGATGGCGTACGTTCGGTCGGTGGTGTACGCCGCCACGTCCGTCTCGCCCGCGCTCAGCGCCGTCACGAGTCGGGGGATCGCCCGGAGCGATATCGGCCGCCGGACGGTAGCCCCGTCTCCGACGTTCCCGACGACCAGCGGGACGCGAACGTTCTCCTCGTAGAGGAGTCCCCCGTGGCCGTACCGCCCGTGTTCCCCGAAGGCTTCGCCGTGGTCCGAGTGGAAGACGTACGCCGGGTCGTAGGAGCGCAGTTCGTCGCGGAGTGTCTCGAGACAGTCGTCGGTGTGACGGATCGTTCCGCGATAGAGCGTCCGTAACGCGTCCGCGTCGCTCCCGGACGGCGTGCCGTTCGAGAGATTGCTGGCCCGCCAGTTCGCCCGGTATCGCTCGAGCAGTCCCGTTCCCTCGCAGTACCTGGCGGGAGGACGGTAGGGCCAGTGTGGGTCCAGGAACATCAGCCACAGGAAAAACGGCTCCGGCGCGTCGTCGATCGCGTCTACGGCCTGCGTTACCACGGTCGAACAGTCCACGGAGACGTCACCGCGTCCGAGCATGTTGGTGGCAAACCGGAGCCCCCCGACGAACTCCCCGTCGGCCCACCGCGAGACGATTCGCTTGCGCAGGCCGTCGCCGCCGAATCCCGACGAATCGAAGAAGTCGACGAACCGGTCGAAGCCGGTGTCGAACCCGAACTGGCGAGACGTGAAGGGGTTCGGCGTCACGCCGACGGTCGTGTACCCCTCGCGACGGAGCCGTTCGGGCAACGGGCGGTGCGCTCGCAGGTGGGTCGCGATCCGGTCGCGTTTGTTGATCCCCCCGCGAGGTCCCGACGGCCCTGGCTGGCTTCCCGTGAAGACGGCCGGCATCGATTCGTACGTCGCCGGCCCGGGGGCGATAGCAGTCTCGAACCGGAACCCGGAGTCGGCCAGCGCGTCCAGCGTCGGCGTCGGCAGGTCCGGACTGTAACAGTAGTCGGCGCGGAGGCTGTCGACCGTGACCAACACGATGTTTCTCCCGGCGCGGTTCGACTCCGTCATGTTGGCGTGTCGGACTCCCACCGGCGCGATTCACCCGGACCGGAAATCCCCGAACGCGTTCCCCGGCCGCGGGAACGTCTCTGTGAACCACGGACACGTACGCCAGCGGGAGCGAAGAACAGACTCATCGTTTCACTCTGTGGGACACTGTGATTCAGAGATATCCCAGTTCCTCCAGGCGCGACCGGGTCGCCTCGTCGACGTCGTCGACGCCCTTCGTGTCCCGGCGCTGGAATTCCACGATGGTCTCGCTGAACCGTTCGGTGGCCCAGGGGGGTACCGACCCGCTCTGGTTCGACGTTCGCTGCCAGTTGGGGCGTTCGTGGTCGAGTTCGTACTCGATACACTCCCCGAGAGAGTCCCAGATCCACTTCTTCTCGCCGTCATAAACACACCGGAGCATCCGCTCCCAGTAGCGCCGTTCCTCGGCGTCGGCGTCGGGCGAGTTGGTGGTCGTGATCCGCTCGGCCGCGATCCGTTCCCCGAACACGTCCGGGGTTCGCCCCGCGGCCAGTCCGGTGATCAGCGCCCCCAGTTCGGTCTGTGACATGTATTCGTCCTCGACCGCGTCGTATCCGTCCGGCGGATTCACGAGCGCCATCGGGACGTGGAGAAGTCCCTCCGAGAGGCTGCTCGTGTGACCGACCATCGTGTCGTCGGCGGGGTAGCCAAGGTTCTCGCCGTGGTCAGAAGTGATGACGAACGTCGTCTCCCGACTCGTGGCCTCCTGGACGCGCTCGATGAACGCCGCTACTTCCCGGTCCAGGTAGTCGATGGCGGCCGCATACAGCTCCCGGAAGGACTCCATCGACTCCTCTTGCCCCTCGGTCCCGTTACGATTTATCTCCCACTGGTTCAACCCGTCTATCGAGCTCCACCTGTTTGGCGCGCTGTAGAGCGACCTGTCGTACGCGTGGACGGGCTGGTGGGGCGTGTGTGCCTCCATGAGGTTGACGAACAGAAAGAACGGCTCCTCCCCGGACTCGATTCGCTTCTCGGCCGTCTTGAGCGCGGCCTTTCCGCCGTCGTCCAGCAACTTCGGCACGGGTAACTTCGAGAACGCCATGTCGAGTTTCGCCAGCGCGGCGTTCGAGAGAGTCGCGAGCGTGTGGTCGTGACCGAGTGCGGTCCGCAGAAACTCGGTGTAAAAAGAGAGTCCGCTGGCGTCGCTCGTCGTCACGAACTCCCGGGCGTCCAGCCCGTCTGGGAACCGCCGCGTCCAGGACACGTCAACGAACTCGTCGAACAGTTCGTCGAACCCGAACGGTTCGCCGGCGAACGTGTTCGTACTGACTCCGATCGTTCTGTGGTCGGACAGCCCGCCGAAGAAGGTCGTCGTCTCGTCGAGGTGGGAGTAATCGACGGCGGTGCTGTGGATCCCGTGTCGGTGCGGTAGCTCGCCCGTCAGAATACTCGCGTGGCTCGGAACGCTGCAGGAACTGGCGGCTCGACACTGCGCGAACGAGACATCGCTCATCGACTGCAGGCGCGTCGCGTTCTCCAGAAAGTAGTCCTGTCGTACCGTATCCAGGACGATGAGCGCGACGTTACGACCCATAGTACTGGTGTACTTCTGTGATTACAAAAGCATACCGAGAGAGATAGACGACAGTCATCGGACCTTGCCCTTCACCCCTCGATAGCCGTCCACGAGCCCGTCGACGATTGCCCCTGCTACGTCCCGTCGCCCTCGCTTGACGAACCGTCCGGCCAGTAGCACCCTCGTGACGGGGTACAGGAGTTCGAAGAACAGTCGGGTGACCCCCTCCAGATACCGGCGTGCGATCAGCACGCGGTTCCGGGTCAGGTAGTACAGCTGGAACGCGCGACTGGAACTGGCGCCCGTGTCGTGTTCGACGCGGGCCTCCGTGGCGACGACAGCCTTCTCGCCCCGCTCCCGACACCACATCGCCAGTTCGATCTCCTCACAGTACATGAACAGCGAATCGTCGAGGTAGTAACCGACGGTTTTCTCCCGCTCTCGCAGCAGGTCGCTCGCCAGCAGGACGCCCCCGCCTTCGACCCGGTCTGTCGTCCACCACCGCTGGTTGTGGCTTTCCCCCTCCGAGAGGCTAGCAGGCAGGTTGTCTCGATAGCCCGAGTAGAAGAACATGTCCGGGTGCCGGCTCGGAGAGGCGTTCACGACAGCTCCGGATCCGTGCCGGATCGACGCACCGACGACCCCCGCGCCGCTTTCGCTCGCGACGCCCACGAGTTCGTCGAGGGTATCGGGAGCGACGACAGCGTCGTTGTTCAACAGCATCACGAACTCGACGTCGTGTGCGAGCAGGTGATCGATGCCGGTGTTACAGCCACCACCGAACCCCCGGTTTGACTCGTTGAAGACGACGTCACACCACTCGAACTCCTCGTCCAGACGCTGTCCCGACCCGTCGGTCGACCCGTTGTCGACGACTGTCACCCGATACAACGGGTACGAGAGATCCGCGAGCGAGTCCAGACACTCGGCCGTGTCCTCGTAGTTGTTCCAGTTGACGACGACGACCCCGACCGGTCTATCGTGTTTGCGTTCCTGTCCCTGCATGTCGGTCCTTGAACCTGGAATACGTCGATCTGTACGTCCCAGACCCCAGCAACGAGAGCGCGAAGGCCCCGAGATAGAGCGTCCGGGGGTCGGTTTTGAGCGCTCGCCGGAGATAGGTCCGCCCTGTGCTCGTGTCACCGGTTTTCAGTGCGCCGTGCCCGACCCAGAAATACTGCCGCGCGAGCGTCTCGGCGTCGAACCGATGGCGGTGCTTTTCGACGATCCGTTCGCGAGCGCGAACGAGAGCCTCGCTGTCGTTGCTGATGCTGTCCTCTCTCAGATACGCCGAGACCAGCGGTTCGTCGACGTGTTTGAACTCGTAGAACTCGGAGATCCGGATCCACAGCTCCCAGTCTTCCAGCGGCGGTGTCTCGTCGTCGAATCCACCGACCCGGTCGAAACAACTCCGCCGAACTGCCGCTGCCTGCGTCGAGACGAAATTGAATCGCAGTATGGACTCCGCAATGTCGCCTTCTCTCTTCTCGGGTTCCATCCCGTGTCCGGGGACGTGTGTCCGAACGTTCTCGAACTGTCTATGAAGGCCAGTGTACACGACGCCGACCCGGTCCGAACTACTTTCGAACGCGGCGACCTGTTTTTCCAGTTTCCGTTCGTCCCACACGTCGTCGCTGTCCTGGAAGGCGACGATGTCGGCCCGCGCCTCCCGGATGCCCGTGTTCCTGGCGGCAGCGGCCCCCCGGTTTTCGTCGTGCCGGACGTACCGTAGCCGGTCGTCGTCGAACTGTTCGATCACCGCGTCGGTGCGGTCCGTGGAGGCGTCGTCGACGACGACGAGTTCGAAGTCCTCGAACGTCTGTTCGAGGACGCTCTCGACCGACCGTGCGAGCACGTCCGCCCTGTTGTACGTGGGGAGGACGACGCTCACTTCCACGGGACTGCTGTCCATCGATAGCGAGCGCTACGCTTCACTCGCACTTAAGCGTTGGATCGTCTCCGGGACGTCGCGGCGACGCGTGGCCGGACGCGCCGTATCCGCCGGAGAACGAACCTGGGGAGTCGGCATCGAGCGAAGACGGTCCCCCGGAGCGGGGCCGGCTCGGTCAGTTCGGCCACGCCATCACAATAGAAAAGTAAGAGGGGGTCGCTACGATGAACTCGTGAAGATTCTTCATGTGTATGACGGTCACGAGAAAGTCCACGAGGGTCAGGGGTCTCTCCCTCGCATCATCTGGAACGTCGCCCGACGAACGGCCGACCGGGGTCACGACGTCACGGTGCTAGAGCGCAAGTGGGACGGCCTGTCGACTGTCGCCGAACACGACGGCGTTCGATTCCGGCGACTAGACCTGCGAACGGGGTCTGACGAGCCGTGGGCGCAGGTGCCCTACGAGATGGTCTCGAGCGCCCCCAGACTGGCGACTCTCGTCGTCGACCGGACGAACTTTGCGCTCAAGACGCTTCGGTGGTTGCGGCGGAGGGAGTACGACGCCGTTCACGTGTACCTCCCCTTCGCAGCGAATGTCCTCGTGACGCTCTCGCACACGCTCCGCCGGAAAGTGGTCTACACCGCCCAGCTCGGCGAACTCCGGCTGAACTCGCTGACGACCGCCGACGGGGACAGTGACCTCGACGCCCCCGCGTTTCTCGATTTCTTTTCGCCCGACATCTATCTCGCCCGGCGGACCGCGTACACGACCGTCCTGAACCCGACGGTGCGGGAGATCTTCGCCGAGAACGGGGTCGACCGCGACCGCCTGGTTCACATCCCGAACGGCGTCGACGTCGAGAAGTTCGAGCAAATCTCAGAGGCAGACTGTGAACGTGTCAGATCGGAGTACGGACTCGGCGACCGGCCCGTCGTGTTCTTTGCGGGAACCATCATGCCGCGCAAGGGAGTCATCGAATTCGTCGAAGCCGCGGCCGACGTGGTGGCGGCCGGACACGACGACGTTAGGTTCGTCGTCGCCGGGGAGACGGACCTGGACGAGGAATATATGAACACCGTCAGGTCTCTGGTCGGCGACGTCGGGCTGGAGGACAACGTCACGTTCACCGGGTACCTGACAGACTCGGAACTGCTTCCGATGTATCAGACCTCGGCTCTTTTCGTTCTCCCCTCCTTCGAGGAGGGGTTCGGGATGGTCGTATCCGAGGCGATGGCGGCGGGGACACCACCCATCGCATCGCGGATCAGCGGGATCAAACAGCAGATCGACGACGGTCACACCGGAATCATGTTCGAACCGGGCAATTCGGAGGAACTGGGGCGCAGACTCGTGGAACTGCTGGAAGACCAGGAGCGGCGCCGAACAATGGGGGAGCGCAGCAGGGAACGGGCACAGCAGTTCAGCTGGGAGACCGTCACCGACCAGTATATCGACGTTTACGAACGGTTACAGTGAATTCCCCAACTCCAGAGAGCGTTCACCGGTCACAGCGCGGTTGCTGTCACCGGTCGCTGTACCACGAAAGGAAGCGGTCTATGCCCTCGTCGAAGGACACCTGCGGCTCCCAGTCGAGTGCCTCCCGTGCTCGCGAAACGTCCGAGACGTAGACCTTCTGGTCCCCCTCGCGCCACTCGTCGAAACCGGTGTCTGTTCTGCGCCCCGTCTTCTCCTCGAGCAGGTCCAGAAACTCCAGCAGCGAAGTCGTGTGGGAGGCTCCGCCCCCCATATTGTACACCGCGGGTTTGCCCTCGGGGTCCGACAGGAAACTGTCGTAGGCTCGTACCAGGTCTTCGACGTAGAGCACGTCTCTGACCTGTTTCCCGTCGCCGAAGATCGTGAGCGGTTCGTCCCGGAGCGTGCTGATGGCGAAGTGGGCGACCCAGCCCTGGTCCTCGTTGCCGAACTGGCGCGGTCCGTAGATGCAACTCATCCGGAACGCAGCGGCCCGGACCTCGTGGCGCTTCGCGTAATCCTGCACGTAGAGGTCGGCGGCGAGTTTCGACACGCCGTACGGGGTGTGTTCGCAGTCGTCGATGGGGAACGTCTCCGGGATCCCTCGGTCGTACTCCGCGTCGTCATACCAGTACCGCGTGTCCTCCTCGCGCACCGGGATGTCGTTGACGTTGTCGCCGTACACTTTGTTCGTCGACGCCACCACGACTGCGGGGTCACTGTCGGCCGCGCGGGCCGCTTCCAGCACGTTGAACGTCCCCCCGGCGTTCACCTCGAAGTCCGTGCGCGGGTCTTCGATGCTCGAGGTGACAGCGACCTGTCCGGCCGTGTGAACGACTGCGTCGCTCCCGTCGACCAGTTCCGCGACGAGTTCCTCGTCGCGCACGTCGCCCTCGACGAGGTCGACCTCCGGGTAGTTGTCCTCGATATATTCCCAGTTGTACGCTCCAGTGTCCCGGCTCTCGTCGGCGTTGGAGAGCGTCTCCGTCCGCGAGAGATTGTCCAGCGCAGTCACCTCGTCCCCCCGCTGTGCGTAGTATTCGACGACGTGACTGCCGACAAATCCCGCCCCTCCCGTGACTGTAACGTTCATCTTCGGCGAATTATTCCTACGATAAAATAAATGCGCTTCGATCCCTGCGTTCGGCTCCGATACCCACAGTCGGTGTGCCCACCTCCGGAACCGGATAGTTACAATTATTTTCAGCGAGAGGAAATGGGCATCCCGTGTGGATTTCTCCAAACTAGTCGAAAAATTGCGGGCCAGAATGTCTCCCTCCGGGTCGGTAGTCGAGCGCGCGGTCAAAAGCGGGGTCTGGGAAGGCGGGATGAACACGCTCAACAGGGTGATACAGCTGGCCAAGATCGCTATTCTCGCTCACTTGTTGCCCCCCAAAGAGTTCGGAGTTCTCGGTATCGGTTTCCTCACACTGGCCGTTTTCGAGAGTTTCTCGCAACTGGGGATCAACGCCGCGTTGATCCAGCGTGAAGACGAGAACATCGATCGCTACCTGAATACCGCGTGGGTGTTACAGATCGCTCGCGGGCTCTTATTGATGAGTGCGATCTTCCTCGTCGCGCCGTACTTCGCGTCGTGGTTCGGCGAACCCCGTGCGACGAACGTCATTCGCGCTCTCGGCGTCGGACCGCTCCTGCTGGGATTGAAGAACCCGGGCGTGGTCTATTTCCGAAAGGGACTCCAGTTCCACCTCCGGTTCGTCCAAATTCTGAGCGGCACGACTGTCAACTTCGTCACCGCTGTCTCTCTGGGTGTCGTTCTCGGAAACGTCTGGGCGCTGGTGGCCGGAACTGTCGTCGGAAACGTCGCCTCCGTCGTCCTCTCGTTCGTATTGCACGACTATCGCCCCAACCTCGAGTTCGAGCTCGACCGCGCGCACGAACTCGTCGATTTCGGCAAGTGGGTGTTTGGCAACTCGATCGTCGGATTCCTCCAGAACCAGGGCGATGACATCTTCGTCGGGTGGTTGCTCGGAGCCACCCCGCTGGCGTTTTACCAGATGGCGTATCGGTTCTCGAACGCGCCGGCGACCGAACTGACGAGCGTCATAGGCAGCGTCGCGTTTCCGAGTCTCTCACAGGTACAGGCTGACTCCGACAAACTCCGCAACGGATACCTTCGCACGCTCCGATTCAGCGTCTTTCTGGCGTTCCCCGTCGCTGCCGGGATTGCTATCGTGGCTCCGTCGTTCGTCCGGGTCTTCCTGGGGAACGACTGGGTGCCGATCGTCCCCGTTTTACAGGTGCTTGCCGTCTGGGGAGCCATACGCGCTCTCGGGAGCAGCAGCGGCCCTGTCTGGTACACCCTCTC
>JAZKTU010000119.1:0-9570 GCA_036625385.1 Halovenus sp.
GCCGGCTGTAAGTTCGTAAAGATATTCGCCACCCCGGGGTGGTGAATTCTTTCAAAATGTTACAGCCGGCAGTATGACTCCCGGTCTGTGTCGCCCGAGGAAATCCGCATGCTGCGGCGCGAGAGTACAGGTGAGCGCAAATCATTTTATGATATGTTATACAATAGTACTTCTGGGGAGTACAATGGAGAACCCGATAACTCGGCGACGGTACGGTGTACTGTGCGCCCTCGTACTGGCTGGGTGTACTGGCGATGATGACGGCGGGGGCGGAGACAACGGAGAAGCAAACCCGGAGTTTGAGGAAGACGTCGATCCTCAGGGTGTTGTGACAGTCCCAGATCAGGAAGGACAGGGGACACAAATAGAGATCAGGGAGGCCGAAGCGAATGTCGATTACCGGCTGGTGGTGGACTACGATGGCGGAACCGTCGAATCGAGCGTCATTTCTGCCGAGGACCGTGTCTCAGCGATCACGATCGATCTAGATACGCAGATAACGTCAGAGCAAACGGTGGAGGTTGCTGTCATTTCCAGGGACGGTGAGAGGTTAGACTCTGAATCGTTCAGGTACACCCCGATTCCGCCTGGACCGAAGATGAGTAGAGACGACCTATTTACTCTCCTGGACGATCGGACAGGATGGGGGATCTTAGATATCTGGAGTCATTTCAGATCGTTCTCGGATGACTTTGTTGTCGAGAGCGATGTAAACGGATACGACGTTCGGTTCGAGTGGATTCACGGCACTAACGAAGGAATACCGTTCGTCGACGATCCAGCCCAACAGACAGAAAGAGTCGTCGCAAAAATGAATGCGGCTTTCTTTCAGGCAATCTATACAAGCGACTACGAAATCAGTCGTGCTGAAGCCACGACACGTCAGTTCCGTGGCCACGAGGCCGATGGGAGTGAGGTTATCGACCGATCGGGAAAGGTCGTCGTGACCGGATCGACAGCAGCAAGTGTCGACTGGGATAACCTAGTCGAGAACGGAGATTTCCCGCAAGGAATGCGTTCAGTTGCTGACGAATACGAGTTTACGTTCCACGAGCAGGTCTGAACTCTCTCCAGTTTGCTTCCCGTTCACCCCCGTCGAGCATCGCCCGACTGTCACCGCCTGGCTTTCGAAGGATGTCCTCTCCGGTGGTGCTCGTTACCGGGATTCAAACAAGCCGACAGAGGCCCGCGCGACTGTCGGATGAGACAATTCCGACGGGTGAAAACTGGCTGGGCTGGGGTCTCTTGTGGTGCGGATGAGTGACGCGTTGCTGGGGGTGTCGTGTCGGAAAGTGGCGCGAGGGCAAGACCGCGCCCCGTGTTCGTGGAAGGGAGTCGAACCCTTCGTCCATGTGCGAGGGATGCGATTTGAACGCATGGACCCCTACGGGAGCGGATCTTGAGTCCGCCGCCGTTTCCAGGCTTGGCTACCCTCGCACACCATGGATTACTGCACTCGGGGGCTTGAATCGTGTGGTTCGGCGGCGTGCTCACTCGGTGGTGGTCGACTCGGCATCGCGTTCGTCGTCTGCGTCGGGCCCGTCGTCGTCTCCACCTGTTTCCTGTGTCCCGACTGGATCTTCTTCGGGTTGCATATCCAGAGCGTTCAGTTCAGCCGCAGATGGGAGTTCCTCGTCGATGCTTGCGCCCTGCTCCTCCCCGGTCGGCTCCTCGCGGACGTCGGCGAGCACGTCTCGAATCCGCTGGAGCCGCGTCGCGATCCCGTCGGCGTCTCCGACATCGAACTCCGCGGCGAGTTCGTGTGCCCGCTCGAGGTGGTCGCGAGCCTCGCCACACGAACGGAGGGCAGCTTTTGGCTCGCCGCGCTGCCTCGACGAGACGGCCTCCTCCCAGCGCGCGTGAGCGAGACCGGTCCGCAACCTGACGATCGCCTCGGCTGCTGCTTCGAGTTCGTCGTAGACCACTATGAAGTCGTCCCGCGACCGGCTGCCGTCCCTGTCCCAGTTCATCCTGAGGATCTGCCCATACCGCCGGAAGGCCGACTCCCAGTACTCGACGGCGGCTTCGGGCTCGTCGGCATCCTGTGCCTGTGTTTTCGCCTCGTCGGCCTGCCTGAACGGCTCGGTGGCAACGGTGTGGAGTTCCCGGTCTATCCGGTCGAGCGCCTCCTGCAGGTCCCGTTGCTCGCCGAACTGGAAGGCGTCACCACGCCGGACCGTGTCGCTGTGTCCCGTCGCTGTTTCGTAGTGTGTCCGCGCCTGTGCGAGCACTTTCTGTGCCTGCCCGTAGTTTTCCGTCCCGACAAGCTGTCGACCGAGTTCCAGTTGGGACTCCGCGCGCTCGATGTAGAGCCATGCGGCGGCCTTCTCCAGCGTCCGTTCGATCTCCGTGAGTTCGGGCGCCAGGACGTCGTCGTCGATCGGTTCCGTGCGCTGGACAGCCCCAATGAGACGGTCCAGCGAGCGCCGTGCCTCGTCGTACCGGTTCTCACACTCGGCCCATTCCATCTCCCGGGCGTGGTCGCGAATCTTCCCTGCCCTGAACTCGATATCGTTACGCGTGCTGACGACCCGGCGACGGATCTCACCGACCCACAAGAGGTGCCGACGGATGGTGTCCCTCGCTTCGGGGTTGCCGGGAGGGAACTGGTACCGCCAGTTCGAGTCCGACACTGTTGTCAACTCGAGACGCCGCCCGTCGTCCCCCCGGATTTCGACTGACGCGAGGTCGCTGTACGCGAACGCGATTGTTTCCTCCACGGTTTCGTTCGGCACGGCGGCAAACAGTAGCCGCCTGTCCGTCACCACCAACAACACCGGCACGTTGGCTTCCAGTGGCCCGTCCCCGCCGGCTTTGTCGAGACCGCCGGGACTGACGAACGCTGCTCCCGCCACTTCGTTCTCATCGATGATATCTGACGGTGACAGCTCGAAGCCATCGCTCAGAGACTCGGATGGAGAGAAACTCCACTCCGTTACTTCGTTCTGAAATGCGATGGTAATCCCCTGCAATAGTTATTATCACGGTGGATATTGAATGTTGCCCCGTCCAGGGTGGGCCGGGGTATTCGCCTTGTTCTCGAGGATAAATCGCTCGGACAGGGACACCCCTGCCCGGGTTCCCGCAACGAGCCCCCGCCTGTCGGTGATTCGACGGGTGACCCGTCCGGAGCAGTGGCGTCGTTCCGGAGGACGACAGACGGGCCGTGGCTGAATACAACTACGATAACGGTGAATAACAACTCCAATTGTTTTACGGAAACCATATTTGCTGGTCGTGACCTCGAAGGGGCGTCTCTGACGTACAGACTCGTTCGAGAGCAAAAGTACTTGAGTTGTTCGTCCCAAACAGTTTGACATGGGAAGCGCTCCGGAGTCGGGTGCCCGCTCCGACGTGTTGCGGACCAAGCGGGACGCGACACGCTACCGGATTCTCGTGCAGATCGCGGAGAACCAGCCGGCAGTGAGCCAGCAGGAGATCGCCGACGCTATCGGGATCACCTCGCAGGCGGTGAGTAACTATCTGCAGGAACTCGTCGGGGACGGACACGTCGACAAGCAGGGACGGGGCCGCTACGAAATAACGAAAGAGGGAGTCGACTGGCTCATCTCGGAGACGGACGACCTGCGCGCGTTCGTCCAGCACGTCTCGGAAGACGTCATCGGGCAGGTCGACGTCGATAGCGCCCTCGCGACGGGCACGATCAGCGAAGGTGAACGCGTCTCGTTGACCATGCGGGACGGCTACCTGCACGCCACGCCCGGCGGGACCGGGGACGCGACAGCCGTTGCAGTCACGGACGCCGAACGTGACCGCGAGGTCGGTGTCACGGACTTCGAGGGCGTGGTCGACTACGACCTCGGGACGGTGACCTGTGTCTCCGTGCCGACCGTCCGAAACGGTGGGAGCGACGGCATCGACGTGGACAGGGTCCGCCGATACGGCGAGGACCACGACCTGCTCGCCGTGGCCGGCGTCGAGGCTGTTGCCGCGGCCCGAACCGCCGGCATGACCCCCGATATCCGGTTCGGAACACCAGAAGGCGTCCAGGAGGCCGCAACGAAGGGGCTCGACGTGCTTCTGCTCAGTGTCGCCAGCCAGCTCTCGGTTCACACGGACAAACTCCGCGAGAACAATCTCACCTACGAGGTAGTCGACGCGGGCAGGTAAACTCGCCCGCGACGTTGAGCAGTCCCGGTCGGTCACTCGGGAGCCAGTGCGTCCGCCGTCTGCTCGATGTCCTCGTCCGTCGCCCCTCGCGGGAACGACACGGAGACCGCATCGATACCGTCGAGACGCTCGAACTGGTGGAGTCGCTCGCGACACTCCGCGGGCGTCCCCGCGGCGGCGAGGTCCTCGAGCAGATCCGCCCCGATCGCCGTCCCGGCTGCCCCGTAGTTGCCGTTGGCCCACTCCAGGGCGATCTCCGTGGCAGTCGCTTCGTAGCCCTGCGCACTCACCGCCTCGCGGTAGAAGGTCCCCATCGCTCCCACGTAGAAGGCAATGTGCTCGCGGACCAGTCGGCGGGCGCGGTCACCGTCCGGGAGGGCACAGCAGGGAACCGAGACGGTGACACGCTGGTCGTCACTGTCACGTCCGCCCATCTCCGCGCCACGGTGGAAGTCCGCGAGGCGTTCCTCGAGGCCGTCCGGTGTCAGCATCAGCGCGTGCCAGCCGTCGCCGAAGCGACCCGCGAGTTCGACGGATTTCGAGCCAAGCCCGCCCGCGTCCACCGGCGGCGGCGTCTCGGGCGGGTCGTGGCGCAGCCGAAAGCCCGACAGCTGGAAGATGTCCCCGTCGTACGTGACCTCCTCGCCCGACATCACCTCGCGGATAATATCGATAGCCTCCCGGGTTCGCCGGAGCGGCTGTCCGTAGTCGACCCCGTGCCATCCCTCGACGAGGATGGGGCCGCTCGGCCCCAGTCCCAGCCGGAACCGTCCGTCCGCGGCTTCCTGCAGGGTCACAGCCGTCTGCCCGAGCAAGGCCGGTGACCGGGAGTAGACGTTCAGTATGGAGGTTCCGATACCGATCTGTTCGGTTCGCGCCGCGACTGTCGAGAGCACGGTCACGGCGTCGCGACCCCACGTTTCGGGGAGCCAGACCCGGTCATACCCGCGCTGTTCGGCTGTCTCGCTCAGCGTACAGAACCGGTCGAGCGTCGACTGGGCGGCGACTGGGAGATAGAGGTCCCGGACGGTGTCTGTCATCACTCACCGTAACACGCCAGACCAAAATAAAACCGCGGTGAGTCCCCGCTCTCCGGTCCCCGGAGTTCACTCGTCCCGAGCCCGCTTCAAACCTCACCGGCCTTGCTTACCGGCTTCGGTCGGAGGTGGACGCCCCCGAGAGCGGCTACCGGTTGCGGACCCGCTCGGAATCCGTGTCATCGTTCCGTCGCTGGAGAAGCGTCACGACACCCGCACCACGACGCCCACGGCGAGCGCGGCGACGGGAATCAGGGAGTATACGGGTTCCGGCAGGGTCGGCGACGCTTCCAGGACGGTATCGTTCGTCCGGTCGACGGCTATCTTTTCCGCTTCCATCTGGATCTCCCCCCCTTCGTTCCTCCGCTGGAAGCAAACCCCCCCTCGACGTGCCCTGGAATGTGGTGACCGCTGTCGAAGAAGTACGCCACTTCCCGGAGTTCAGAACGGAGATTCGAGACGTCGATGCCGCTACCGATCAGCGCACAACGAGGCCGTACGTGGCGTACCCCGCGACGGAGGAGGCGACACCGCCGAGAAACACCCAGTCAAGCGGCGGCCCGTCCATCCGGTCGACGAGGCTGTCGGCCCCGGCACCTGGGCCCACATCGTCGATTGTGTCCGTTTCCGCGTCCGTCTCGCCGGGGGAGTGTCCGACTGTTCTCCGCTCAGTGTGGTAGCATCCACTACAGGCACGCAAAACCGTTCCGGCCCCGCCACGGGTCGTCCTGCTCCGGTCGAATCAGTTCTCCTCTGGCTCGAACTCCAGCGCAGCCGAGTTGATGCAGTAGCGTTTCCCCGTCGGATCGGGGCCGTCCTCGAAGATGTGTCCGAGATGCCCCTCACAGCGAGCACAGACGACCTCTGTCCGGCGCATCCCGTGGCTCGTATCGACCCGCGTGTCGATGTTGCCTTCCTGGTAGACGTCGTAGAAACTCGGCCAACCCGAACCCGAGTCGAACTTCTGGTCCGAGTGGAACAGTTCGAGCCCACAGCCCGCACAGGTGAACTGTCCGTCCTCCTTGATATCGAGTAACTCGCCGCTGAAGCGCGGTTCCGTCCCCGCTTCCCTGAGAATCTGGTACTCCTCTTCGGTGAGGATCTCTCTCCACTTTTCGTCTGATTCCGGGAGCTCCTCCTGCTCGCTCATGACGCCCAGTACGTGCTCGACACTCATAACTGTACGTCTATCGTGTCGTTGGCTTGCCCTCCCGTTACTGAAACGTTTCTGTGTGTCCGCGCAGACCTGCCGGACCACGAAATTTTATTTATGTTGCGTCTTTTCCCCGACGTATGGCAAAGGGACAATCGGGTGGAAACGGTGGCGGTACGGACCCACAGGGCACAACGGAGGGTGGCTATGCGGACGCACAGGTCGGTCGCGAGTCGCCGACTGCCATTCTCGGCGAGCAATCGGGAAAGCAGTTCGTCAAATACATCGTCGGCGTGTTCGCTGCTGTGGGCCTCGGATACGGGGTTGGACTGCTGTTGCTCGACGCCGTTGGCGACCAGAGTTTCGCGATTATCGGCAGCATCGCACTGTTTGTCCCCATCCTCAGTGCGCCGATCATCGCTATGGCAACCGGACTGTTGACCGGCCTGCGACTCGATACCGACGAACAGTCAGCAGCGGTCGCAAGTGCGGCGGGAGCGTTCGTTGGATTTCTCGTGTTGCTGATAATCCTGATCATCTTCAGCTCCATCGTCACCGGGGGTGGGGGTGGAGGCGGTAGTCCCGCCGACCTTCTCGGCCCGCTGCTTGCTTTCGGTACTGGTGTCGCCGTCACCGCTGGCGGAACGGCCTTCGTGGTCAAGCGTATCGGCATCTGACAGGAGGCCTGCGGGTGACAGTCCCGCAAGCGGTCTTCCCGTTCCGCTCCTGGCAGTTCTTTCCCGAATCGGTACACCCTCGACGCCATCCCGGGTTCCCGACGGCGGTTTTTGCCGTGGCTTCCACGGGTGGAACAGGGCGAGTGCCTCGGGGGGTGACGCCGAGGCAGCGTACCCGAAAGTATAACTCCCAACGAGACATCGGGTGGATATAATATGCTCACGAGGCGAAAACTTATTACCGCCTGTGCGACCGGGACAGCGGTGGTGCTGGCGGGTTGCAGCGGTGACGGCGACGGTGGCGGGGACGACGGGAGTGCAGACGGCGGTTCGGACGACCAGACCGACGACGACGGGTCGGGGACAGGCGACGACACCAGCGGGGACGACGGGAGTGCAGACGGCGGTTCGGACGACCAGACCGACGACGGATCGAACGCAGACGATGGCGGATCGGACACAGACGACGACGGGGGATCGGACGCAGGTGACGATGGTGGGGACGACACCGGGGATGATGGCGGGGACGACGGGACAGCCGACCAGACGTTCGGTCAGGTCGCGTCCTTCCCCGAGTCGTATGCGATGGAAGCCACGGTCGAAAGCCCCGAGGGAACTATCGATATGTCCGGGCGGTTCTACCAGGGTGATCTCTACTGGGAGTACACCCTGGAAGGCCAACAGGTCGAGATGTACTTCGTCGGTGAGGATACCTACTTCGTCCTCGGTAACCAGTGTTTCGAGGGCAGTCAAAGGACTGCGGTGGACAGGGGCGACGTCGACCCCAGCGAGTACGAGTCGGAGTCGTCCGACATCCGGGGTCTGGAACCCGTCGGGACTGATACGATCGACGGCGACGATGTACTCGTCTACGAAACCCCGAGCGATGCGGAGGTCGGACAGGTGACGTACTACATTCTCGAGGACTCCGGCTACCCACGCCGTATCGAAGCGGAAAACGGACAGTGGGACTTCTACTCCTGGAACGAAGC
The DNA here is from genome assembly GCA_036625385.1 of Halovenus sp. Classification (GTDB taxonomy): domain Archaea; phylum Halobacteriota; class Halobacteria; order Halobacteriales; family Haloarculaceae; genus Halovenus. Next base: position 7,991 of record JAZKTU010000119.1, read on the forward strand.
CAACCCCATCGAACCCCCGGACATAGACTGCCGGTCACAGTACGGCGGCTGACACCCTCCCACGGCTGAAGCCGGTGGGCTTTCGCCTCGCTACCGCTGGTAAGTGTCTCTGCGATCAGATACCGGAACGGCGAGACCGTCCCGGACCTGTTCTGTGCAAGCCAGGGAGGGGATTTGAACCCCTGAACTCCCGATTACAAGTCGGGTGCTTGGACCACCCAAGCTCCCCTGGCGCGTTCTTTTCTTACCCGTCATCCTTTGAGTGGTTATCGTTTTCGACTCTCCGCGGTGTCGCCGGACCGTCGACGCGTTTCTCACACTCCAGACGGTGTGGCGTGTAGCCGTGGTCCCGGTAGAACGACCGGGCCGATTCGTTTGCCGTCATCACTTCGAGGGTAATGGCGTCAACTCCGCGTTCCCGCAGCCGGTCTTCGGCAGCCTCGAGCAGTGTCGACCCGATCCCCTCGGAGCGTCTCTCCGGCACCACGTACAGGTTCTCGACGACCCCTCGTGTGAGGCTTTGTTCGTACGTCCCGCTTTCGAGACCGAACATGACGAACCCCAGCAGCTCTTGTTCACGGGCAACGAGCAACCGGTCGCCGACGATGTGGCGGGTTATCGACTCGCGTATTTGCGTCCGGTTCTCGTCGGCGAGAATGTGTGAGCCGTACTCGCGCTGCCGCGCCGCAAAAGAGACCCACTGGTCGGCGAGGTCGTCCGCGATGTCTGTCTCCGGCGTCACGATCTCCATGCAGGTCATACTGTCGGCTGTAACATTTTGAAAGTATGCGCTACCCCGGGGCGGTGCATATCTTTACGCACTGTCAGCCGGCAGTATCAGATGTCCCGGCAGTCCGGACAGAGTAACTGGCCATTGAACGAGGAGAGGTCCCGTGTGAGCGTGCCACAGCCTTCACAGATGCTCTGCTCGCCAAACTCGTCCTGCCTGTTTTCGCTCCCGAACGCCTCTCGTGTCCCGGCGTCGACTGCTCCCGTGGTGGCTGCCGCGTCGGCATCGGCCTCGGCCTGGCGCTTTGTGCTCTCGACCGCTTGCGGTGCACGCGCAGCGAGGATATCGTGTTCCGTGACCAGTCCGAGCGTCTCGCCGTTGTCCACGACGCGCAGCCTGCTTACAGACCGCGTCGCCATCTTGTCCGCGGCGACGTCGAGGCTGACGTCCGGGGCAACTGTCGGCACTGTCGTCAACGGCGCATCACCGACGGTTGCTTCGGATGGGTTCGACGATTCCGCCAGCACTGCGTACACGTCCCGCTCCGTCAGCACGCCGACCGGCTCCTGTCCGCGCAACACGACTGCTGCCGTTGCGTCCTCCCTGAGCAGCAACTCCACAGTTTCGGCTATCCCATCCGACTCGCTCACGCCAACGTACTCCCGGTCCATGATGTCCCGGACTGTGAGGTCCGCGTTCATATGTCACTCTTTACCATATTATCGTAAAAGTCTATCTGCAGTAGCTTTATTACTTGTTCAGTCCTATCTCTGGAAATGTGGCTGCTGACTGTCCACCTCACTTTCGACACCCGTGAATTTCCGCTCGATCAATTTTCCCTCTGTCGATT
>JAZKTU010000011.1:0-36599 GCA_036625385.1 Halovenus sp.
GCCGGCTGTAAGTTCGTAAAGATATTCGCCACCCCGGGGTGGTGAATTCTTTCAACATGTTACAGCCGGCAGTATCAGCAGTCGGCTGCCAGTTCGCCACGCGTCGAACGGCACTTCCGACCCTGCTAACAGTCGAATTGGCTGAGAAAAAGATATGTCGAGCCGAGAGACTTCCGAGGAGAGAAGCCGCACCCTTGATATCATCTTGCGTGATGCTGACATCGGTGAGTAATGTCGACTTATTGTATCTATGCTCTGTGCTCTGTATGCAGCGCGCTGTTTGTATCAACTGTTGAGGGTTTCAACAAGGCCACCCGGACCTATCTCACCCGAACCCGGAACCGTCATGCACCTGTCTGACAGGGAATTAAGTTGGTTTCGCGTGAGGTATCGAGTAACATGGCAACGAGCCCCTCCACCAGCAAGACTCGGCCGAAAGAGAGGGCCGTCGAGAGCTATCTCGAGAGCGAAGTCCAGGCAGGTGAGAGCTACTTCAAATCCCGATTCATCGCCGATGACCTCGAGTTGTCGGCAAACGAGATCGGTGCAGTGCTGTATCGACTCCAGCAGGAGAGCGACCTGCTCGACATCGAACAGTGGAGTTACACCAACGGCACGACGTGGCGGATAACGTTCGCCGAGGACCGGGAGCAGAACGCCTGATAGTGATTAGTGCGACTGTTTACCGGTTCTTCACCACCCCGGGGTGGTGAGAGACCGGTAACGACTCGCACTAATCACTATCAGGTACGCCAGCTGCAGCGTTCATCTGCGGTTGCGGTGCGGTATCAGTACCGAACTTTGTGAGGTACTGATACTACGGTTCTGACCTCGGCCCGCTAATATCCACTCGGACGTGACTTCGTTACACGCCACGATACAATCTCCGGGAGTGCAGGCCGCGATGCTTGCATTCTGTGAGAGCAGATCTTAACTGATACGGTCGTGCGTGACTGTTTTCGACACCGCAGTGCGACAGTGCTGGTTTCACGGTCTGAGACTCGAAGGGAACGAGTCCATGGCGGTAAATAATCACGCACGACCGTATGACGACGGCCCCGCCCGAGCACTCGCTCGTGACACCGATGTCTCAGTCACCGGTTCCATCGGCGTCTTGATCAGAGCCGTCGACAATAATCAGATCCCCGAAGCGGGAGCTGACCAGTGGCTCAAACAATGGATCGATGAAACCGACTATCGGGCTCCTTCCTCCGACGCGACCGGGTCAACGATCCGTTCGGGGTCGAACAACTGCAGGTCGTCACGGTCAGCAGCCGCCTCACGAACAGATTCCGTGAACCCATTTCGGGCGAACAGCGCATACTCGTGCTCGACTTCGCTCCCATCAGGCGACCATCGAATCTCATCTGTGTGGTCTTCAAGCGTGGCAAGCGCACCGTAATCGAGTGGCGCGGACGTGAACTTACACTCACCCGTTACCATCGTCCCGTCTGCATCGAACCCAACTACATCCACTTCGTACTCGTTGTACCACCAGCGGCCGATATTGGTGAACATCAACTCGGGGTAGAGATCCGGAAGGATGTCCTGACAGCGATTTTCAAACTCCTGACTCACGAAGTCCGCCAGTTCCGGTTCGATGACCGTCTCGTAGGCGTCAGCACCCAATCGTTCGTAGCGGTCTTCGTTGCCGTAGACGAACCGGAACCAAAACCTGAACAACGGATCGAGAATCCGGTACCGCCCTCGGCGTGACTTCGTCTTGTCCTCCGTTACCGGGACCTCACGTTCGACCAGTCGCAGTCGCTCCAGTTTCTGCGTGTACGTCGAAATCTGCTTGCCATCGATCCCGACTGTTTGTGCGATCTCGTTCGACGTGGTATTCCCGGCGGCGATCGCTTTCAGGATGGCGAAGTATCGATTCGGCTCCGTCAGCTCAGTACGGAGCACGTATTCCGGTTCGTCATGCAGGAATCCCTGCCGTGACAGCAGGGACTGCTGGATGACTGTCCCGAGGTCATCATCCAGATCGATGCCGTCCAAGTAGTACGGTGTCCCGCCAAACACGCCCCACGCGAACAGCAGTTGTTCGGGGGTATAGCTCTCGGGAAAGAACGTCCGTACAGCAGCAAAGTCGAGCTGGCGAAGATCGATCTTCTCGGTGAATCGGCCATACAACGGACTGTTCCCGAGGAGTGTCGCCTCCTCCATCATACTGATCGAAGATCCGACGAGCACGAGCGTCACGCCCGTGTCACGTAACTCCTGATCCCAGAGTCGCTGGATAACCGACGGGAGACTTTCGTCGGCGTCAATCAGGTACGGGAACTCGTCAAGCACGATGACTGCATCTTGGTCAGCAAGATACCCGAGTAGCGATTCCCACTCGCTCTCGATCCGGTCGACCCCCGAAAATGACTCAGCTGCTACGTCCACGAACGCGTCCAGTTGGATTTGCCGGGTTGTTTCAGTCGCCTGGTACAGAACGGCATCATCACGGCCTCTTCGTGACTCTCGGACGAGTTCGGTCTTCCCGAGACGGCGACGCCCGAAAATCACGACCATATCAGCGTCGTCCGACTCGTAACAATCTCGAAGCCGACTGAGTTCATCCTCCCGATCCACGAATCGCTCCATACCCTTTGACTGCCGCCCAGCCAGATAAAACTCTCGAATAGCCTAATACAGAATAGGCTAATCTGGGATTGGCTAACTGGAGATTGTCTCCAGACATAATACGTGACAGCAGAAATAACCTTCAATTACCGTGGCGACTGCAAGGGCGGTTGGTGTCTCGCTTCCGACCGACCGCTACCGTGTGTCGCTTATCCGTCGTCTCGCTCGATAGTCCAGTACTTGACTGGCATACTCGGCATCGTCCCGATCGCTCCCTGCAACGGCGTCGAACGATTTACGCGAAATCTGCTCTGTCAGTAACTCTCCGTCCTCAATCCGCCACGCAAACGGCTCGGCAGGATCTATCTCACGCGCTACGTCTGCTGGTATATTCAGCTGAGAACAGGTTACGCGCAGGCATCGCTCACAGGCATTTGAACTGTGAGTCTGATGCCGCCTCCCGGATTTGAACCGGGGACAGCTCGATCTTCAGTCGAGTGCTCTCCCAGTCTGAGCTAAGGCGGCCTGCCTGACGCATTCTGAGGCAAGATGACCGCGGAAAAAAGGATTTCGATACCCCACCCATCAGGGAACCAACACCTGACCGTGTCTCCCGGATTCCCCATCAGGCACTGGTCGCGACTCCGGCCCGCAGTCGCCGCGCATGTCTGTCGCGGTTCGTTGTGGTTTGGACACTGGCGGCCGAGGCCATCCGTCGTCTCGGCTAGTCGCAAACACAAAGCCGTTTATGATCGAAGAGCGTCTACCGGACAAGGACGGGGGAAGATGACAGGGTTCACTTCGGAACTCGGCGGCGCACGGACGATCCTGCTCGAAGAACCACCGATGGGTCGGGGGCGGGATGCCTGCACGTCGCTGCTGGTCGAGGGGGTCACGGAGCCAAACGTTCTGTTCGTCACGTACACGCGCGGGGTAGCCGACTGCGTCGAACAACTCGGGGACGAACCGGTCGACGACCTGGGTGTCATCACGGTCGGTGAAGCTCCGGGTACCGCCGAGCGTGACGATATCCGGATCGAGCCGGTGACGACACCCAGCGACCTCACGGGTCTCGGCATCGAAATCGGTGAGATTCTCGCCGAGTGGGACGACCCGGTGGTAGTCTGTCTCGACTCGCTGACCTCGATGTTGCAGTACGTCGACTTCGACACTGCCTACGAGTTCCTCCACGCGATTACGGGCCAGATTCACAGTGCAGGTGCCCGTGCACACTTCCACATCGACCCCGGTGCACACGACGAGACGACGCTCGCCGGGATCACGTCACTGCTCGATGCGAGAGTCGCTGTCAGTGACGGAACGACCGTCCGGACGCGCGATCTCCTCCCCTGAACAGGCTGGGCGGCTCGCCATGCCCCCGGATATATAAACTTTATAATATTTAGCTGTAGTTATAGGAAATGTCTCATGTATTGAGCAACTCACAATTGTACGTTCTGACAGCTGTTTGTAGGTAGCTTTAATTACCTTGTGCGTGGAACCATCAGGTGTGTTGCTGGTTATCGCGCACTCGCGGGCGGCACGGACGAGTCTGCGCAACGTCTGTCGGGCGCACGAGGGGAGTGTCGTCCGCCGGTTCGGGCGGGTCGCGCTGCTTGCGGAGACGGAGTTCGGTGCGTTCCAGGCGCTCCGACTGCAGGAGAAACACGGTGAGGGCATCCAGCTCGAACGGACACGGCCGTTCAACGAGTTCGAGGCCGTGCCCGCGGCTGTCCGCGAGGCGGCCCGGGCCTACGAGCGTCGGGACGAACCCGCCGTTCCGTACGCAGCCTTCGCGGCGAACCGGGACTTGCCGCCGCCGCCGACAATGCGGGGGAGTGACCTGTGAACTGTCGCATCGGGCCGGTGGTCCGGTGTGGGCGCGCGCTCGCTGTCGAACGGACCGTGGCGCCCGAGACGCTGGCCGCAGCAGTCCGGGAGGGCCATGCACAGACCGGGAACCAGACCATCGCTGTCGAGGCACCCGCCCCGTCGCCGGTCCACGAACACGTGGGCTGCATCAAACCGGGGATGGGGCTTCGGCGTGCCACGGCACTCGCCCGTGCGGCCCGGACACGCGGTCTGTCGACACCCCACGACGAGGAGATGGCTGCCGTCCGCGAGGAACTCGCCGGGCTCGATATCGCGTCCGAGCGGACGTCGGCGGACCGCCGGGCAGCAGCCAGGGCACGGGCAGACCGCGACCAGCTTCGGGAGGCCGTCGCCGCGGCCAGGGGTCGACTCGACGCCGCCCGGGATGCCGGTAGCGGGGTCGAGACGGCGGCGGCTGCCCTCGAAGACGCGATCCGACGACTCTCGGAGGCGGAGACCGACGCGGCGGCTGCCCGCGAGCGTCTCGAACGGGCGCGGACAGCCAGACGGGCACGCCGGGACCGGCGGGAACGCCAGTTCCGCCTCGAGGACCGGCTCGCCAACCTCGAGCGGGATGCACGCGCCCACCTAGTCGGGGCGGTTGAGGACGCCTACCGGGAGGCGACCGGCGCCGTGCCCGGTCGGTCCCACGAGACGCCACCCGATGTCGGTCCGGTTACCGCGGCGCTGGCTATCGCGCGTGTCGCCGACTGTGAGGCCCCGCTGGTGCTCGCCTGCGACCGGTTCGACTCTCCCGACGAGGCGTGTGACTTTCTGGGTACGCCGGTGCTGAAGGTTCAAGTAGGATAGTGCGGCCACTCAGCGTATGGCAGCACTCGACTGGCACGTCCGGCGTCACGACGGGGTCGCGCTCGTCGAACTCGTCGTGACGAGCGACACAGCCGAGCGCGTCCGCGTCGAGAGCGCGCTCGAACCTGTGTGGCCGCCACGGCGACAGGGCCGTCCCGTCGCCGGATGGACCGACAATACCTACGAAGGTACTGTCTCGCCAACCGACCGACTCGTCCTCGGGTTCGCGTCCCCTGCGCCGCCGGCGGAACAGCCTGCGAGGATTGTCGAGACCAGTCCCGGGGACCCGGAGGAGTCCGAGGTCACTGCCCGGGCCGTTGTCCGGGCGCTTGGCGAGCAGGCACCTCCACGCGATGCAGTACCGACCTGCGAACCGGCAAACGATCGCGAGGTGGACGACACGGTGTCACCCCAGCAGCGCCGAGAGTCTCCGGACGGCAGTCCGTCGAGTGTCGCGACGCGTGACGCCCCCTCGGTAGACACCGGACCGGCGGCGGCTGCGACGCAGTCCGTCGAAGCCTGGTTCGACGCCGTCGAATCGCGGGCGGACACCGCAACCCGCCTCGACTCGGTGACTGCCGCCGAGGAGGCCCGGGCGACGATCGAGGCCCTCGGCGGTATCGAGGCCGTTCGGGATCTCAAGTCACAGCTCGAGGCCGACCGCCGACAGCTGGACGCAGTCCGGGACCGGCACCGCTCGCTCGCCGAGCGTCTCGACGGCGTCGACCTCCCGCTTGCGACGCTCGAACGCCTTTCATGATACTCACAGTGACAGCCGGCAAAGGGGGCGTCGGGAAGTCGACCGTGGCTTACAACCTCGCTGCCGAACTCGGCGCGGTCGCGATCGATGCCGACCTCGGGATGGCCGACCTCCCGTCGGCGCGCGGTCCAGACCTCCACGACGTGCTCGCTGGCCGCGCCTCGGCGGTCGAGGCTGTCCGGGAGAGCGGCCCGGTGAACCTCCTGCCGTGTGGCCGGTCGCTGGTTGGCGCGCGCGGTGCCGACCCCGCCGAGCTCGTCGACGCAGTCGCGTCCGTCGCCCGCCACTACGGCCAGGTCGTCATCGACTCGCCGGCCGGCCTGCGGTGTGACGCCGGCCTCCCGCTGTTGGTTGCGGACGCCTGCGTGCTCGTGACATGCCCGACACGGGCGTCGGTGGCGAGTGCGCTTCGAACCCGCGAACTCGCCCGGGCCGTCGAGGCGCCACTCGCCCGCGTCGTGTTGAACCGTGTTTCACCCGACCGTCTGGCGGAGCCGACTGAGCGGGCAGCCCAGCTCGCGGCGACCCTCGGCGCACCGGTCACGCGGCTTCCGGAGTCCGACGCTGTCGCGCGTGCACAGCGTACCGGACAGCCCCTCGCCCGTGTCGCTCCGTCCTCGACCGCCGCCGACCAGTTCCGCGCACTCGCAGCGGCGGTCGAGGGGCTCCCGGACGCCGACCGATGAGCCCGTGCCCGCTGTCGGACGCAGGCCCGCGACGACCGTCGCCACCCCGGCGTGGTACATCTCTCCCACGGTGTGGCCGACAGTCTCAGCTGACGTCCTCGAGCTCGAACGGCTGGTCGGCGTCGGGGTAGGGTATCCGCGCCTGCAACCCGTCGTCGGCGACGAACGCCCGCCCGTCGAAGGCGTCGTCGGCTTCCCGGGCTAACCGGTGTGTCCGTCCGGCGTAGCGCGTCGAAATGTGGGTCAACGCGAGCCGCTTCGCACCTGCCCGGGCCGCGACTGACGCCGCCTCCCGGGCAGTCGAGTGGGCGGTCTCCTGGGCACGCCCGGCGTGGTCGTCGGCGAAGGTCCCGTCGTGGACCAGCAGGTCCGCGTCCCTGGCGGCATCGACCACGCTGTCGGCGGGCCTCGTGTCGCCGGTGTAGACGAGCCGCCGTCCCGGCCGTGGCGGCCCAACGACCTCTTCGGGGTGGACCGTTCGTCCCTCGTGTTCGACTGGCTCGCCGGCGTGGAGCCGCGAATACTTCGGCCCCGGCGGGATGCCAAGCTCCTCCTCGGCTTTCTCCCTGTCGAAGCGTCCCTTCCGTTCGTCCTCGACGAGTGCGTAGCCGACGGCTGCCGTCCGGTGGGCGACACCGACGGCACGGACTTCGTAGGCTGCCGTCTCGAGCACGGTGTCGCCGGGGTTTATCTGTGTCACCCGCACCGGGTAGGTGAGCGACTCCCCAGTCACGGCGACGAGCGTCTCGACACGTGTCCGTGTCCCTGCCGGTGCGTGGATCGCGATCGGTTCCTCACGCCCGTTGAAATCGAGCGTCTGGAGCAGGCCCGGCAATCCGAGCACGTGGTCGCCGTGGAGGTGTGTGAGAAAGACGTGACCGATCCCGAAGCCGGTCCCGAACCGCATCATCTGTCGCTGTGTCCCCTCGCCACAGTCGAACAGCAACCGGTTGCCCTCCCGCTCGACGAGCAACCCGCTGGGGTTCCGCTCCGTCGTCGGCACTGCTCCACTGGTCCCGAGGAACGTCAGTCGCATTGTCCGTCCTCCGTGGGCGACGGTGAAACCCGTGTCGACTCTCCGTCCTGCTCTGACATTCGATACCATGCACCACAGCATTTTTATGCTGGGTATCGTATCTCTCGCGCATGCACTTCGTCATCGTTGGCTTCGGCCGCGTCGGGAGGCGGACAGCAGAGACACTCCGGCGGGAGGGACACGGGGTCGCTGTCGTCGAGACTGACCACACGAAAGTCGAGCGTGCCCTCGCCGAGGGGTTCGACGTGGTCGAGGGCGACGGCGGCGAGGAGAGCGCTCTCGCGGAGGCCGGTATCGACCGTGCGGACGCTGTCGGCGGCCTCACCGGTGACGTCAACACCAACTTCGCGGCGTGTGTTATCGGCGACGCACACGGCTGTCGGACGGTGCTCCGTGTCAGCGAGGACGTCAGCGACGACATATACCGGAAGTACGAGACCGATGTTGACGAGATAATCTATCCGGAACGGTTCGGCGCCGCGGCCGCAAAAACGGCACTACTGCGCGGCGATTTCAACGTTATCGCGGACCTGACCGAACAGCTCTCGGTCGCGACGGTCACGGTCCCCGAGGGCTCGCCGGCGATCGGAACACGCGTCATCGATATCGAACTCCCCGGTGACGCGCGGATCTACGCTCACGGTCGCGCGCGCGAAGCGATGTCGATTCCACTCCCGGGGACGGCTGTCGAGGCCGGTGATTCGCTCGCGGTGATGTCGGACCCGGCCGACCTGCCCACGATCAGAGCTGTCCTGCGCGGCGACGAGGCCGCCGTGTGACGAACCCAAAAAGGGTGTCCGGGGCAAAGAGAGAGACCTCAGGTATCCGGGCGCGCCGCGGGAGGATTTGGGAGTTGTGGGTGAGGCCGTAAGCGCGCCCACGAGGAGCCACCGGCGGGTCATACTTAAACGCCCGTCAGACAGCCGTGTGACAGCGCCGGAATCGGGCGGTTTTTGTCGGCGTCGGCGCTACCACGACTATGACCTGGGAGTCTCTCTTCGACCGCGCTCCGACGGCAACTGTCGCGGATATTCGCGATTCGCTGGCACGACACCGCAAGGAGGATGCCTGACGCGGACCCGACACGCGTCGTCGCCGACGCCGACGTGCTCGCGGCTGACCTGCTCGTCGGCGACGCGGCCCGCAACGCGCTGGACCACATCCGCCGTCACTCCTGGATTGACCTGGTCGCGAGCGACCCGTTGCTGGACGACGCCGAGGCGGTCGTCGTCGACCTCGCTGATACGGGGCTTGCCGCCGACTGGCGCGAGCGCGCCGACGCCGAGTGCGTTTGCGTCGAGCACCCGGTCGACGACCACCCGGCACTGGCCTCGGCCTATCGCGGCGAGGCAGCCCACCTGTTGAGCTTCGACGAGCGGCTGACGAGTGCAGCCGGGAACCGGTCCGTCCAGCCCCACATGGCGCTGAGCGTCCGCCAGCCCGACGCTTTCGCTCGCCTGTTCGACCCGGAGAGCCTCTACGAGGCACAGTTCGACGGGCCGTACCCCGGCCCGGACCGCGACCCGCGTGGCTGAGCGGTGCCGTCGCTTCCCGTTGTCTGTATCCGACTGTCTACCGCCCGGCGTACCACTCGGCGAACCGTGCGAGCGCCCGGCCACGGTGCGAGACGGCGTTTTTCTCGGCGGTGCTCAACTCCGCGAACGTCCGGCTGTCGTGCTCGAAGATGGGGTCGAAGCCGAAGCCGCCGTCCCCCCGGGGTGCGACGATCCGACCGGGGACGACGCCCTCGAAGAGTTTCACCGGGAGCGGCCCGTCCGCGACCTGATCGTCGGTGGTCGCGCCCGGCCGCCCGTCGGCGGTCAGGTCCTGCCCGCGGCGGTCGGTGTCGACTGGCTCCGGCGTCGCCTCGAAGGGCTCGCCGTCACAGTAGGCGACGACCGCCCGGAAGGCCGCGCTCCGGTCGGTCTCGTCGCGGGCGAGTTCCCACACTCGCCGGATACCGAGCCTGTCCTCGACGTACGAGGAGTACGGCCCGGGAAACCCGCCGAGGGCGGTGATGGTCAGCCCCGAATCGTCGACGATGACCGGCTCGCCGGCGTGGCGGTACGCCTCGCGTGCGCCGTGTGCCGCGACGGTCGCGAGGTCCTCCGCCTGCCGCTCCGGGTAGTCGAAGGAGAGTTGCTCGACTGGCTCGTCGAGGTACGCCTCTGCCTCGGCGACCTTGCCGGGGTTGGTCGTGACGAACGTGACCATACCGCGGCTCGGGTCCGCCCCGGAAAATAGCCGTCGATCGGTCCGGATGGGGCCCGTCGATCCGTGCCGGTCAGTCGACGATGACTTCGACGGGCTCGTCGTCAGCGTCCGCTTCGTCACTGTCCTCGCTGCCTTTCTCCTGGTAGAATAACAGCCCGGCAACCGCCAGGATGACCCACGACCGCCAGTTTGCGAGATTCAGCGTGTACCCGATACCGAACTCCTTCTCGACGAGCATTCCCTCGTCGGGTTGCCAGTAGGTCGACAGCAGCCGCCGAAGGCTCGGTTGCTCGAAGTTGTACGGCACGCCAAACAGCTCTCCCGAAGCTGGTTTCTCTGCCATAGCTATCCGTATGCCCGCCGGTGTAATGATGGTTTCCCCCGGCTGTCCTCCGGACACTCTCGTCAACCTGTCTGCTGCCAGTAGACGCGTGGCGCTCCGGACGGCTGCAGCCTTCGGCGCCGTCCTGGGCGGCATTCCCCCGGGAGACGGCGGAACCAAACCCCCCCCTCTCATGTCGAGCGGCTGATACTGCTTGAACCCCCTGCCGACGTTCGCCGGTACGAACGTGGACTCCCGTGACGAGTGACGGCCACAGCCAGCGCACGAACGTGGATTTAAGTCCACGAGTACCTCATCTGTTAGCACTATATATGAGGGCCGAACGTCGAAAGCTGCTCGATCATATCGCCGAGGGAGTCTGTGCGGTCGATAGCGACGGGGTCATCACCTACGCCAACGACCGGGTCCGGACGCTCCTCGGGGCGTCCGCGAGGGAACTGGTTGGGACGGACCTCGCCGTTGCTGTCCCCGGCGGCGACCGGCTGGCGGCCGCGTGCGATGCGGCGAGAGACGGCGAGGAACGGACCCTCGAAGTGAGCGACGACGGCCGGACGCTCGAGGTGACGGTCGCGCCGGCCGAGAAGGGACTGTCGGTCGTCGTCGCCGACATCACCGAGCGCACCCGGCTGCGAGAACAACTCCGGACCCGCGAGGATGCCCTCGACACGCAACAGGCGATCACCGAAGGTATTCTCGACAGCCTGCCGGACCCGCTGTATGTCGTCGGCGAGGACGGCACCTTCGAGCGCTGGAACGACCGGCTCGAGACCGTGACGGGCTACGACGCCGGGACACTCGGACGGATGCAGGCGGTCGACCTCGTCGCCGAGGACGACCAGGAGGACGTCGAGACGGCGATGGCCCGGGTGTGGAACGGCGAACGGACGACCGTCGAGGCGACAATCGAGACGGCGGTCGGCGCCCACATCCCCTACGAACTCTCGGGCGCGCCGGTGCGTGACGAGGACGGCGCAGTCATCGGTGCGGCAGGGATCGGGCGGGACGTGACCGCACAGCGCGCCCAGGCCGAACGCCTCTCGGGTATTCTCGAGATGACCCGGTCGCTGATGCAGGCCCGGGACCGCGAGCACGTCGCGGAGATCGCCGTCAACGCCGCCGCGGACGTCCTCGGGTTCGATATCAACGTCTTCCGGCTGTACGACAGCGACGCCGGCACGCTCGAACCCGTGGCAGTTTCCCAGTCGGCGACGGAATCGCTGGGGACACGCCCGGTGTACGACGTCGGCGAGGGCAATCCCGGGGAGGTGTTCGCCTCGGGGGAGTCGCGCCTCGTCGAGGATGTCGACCCCGACGGGGGTCTGGGCGACCTCCGGTCGGTGATGTACTACCCTGTCGGTGTCCACGGCATCATCAGCGTCGGCTCGACGGAGCGGGCGGCGTTCGACGGGACCGACGAACAGGTCCTCGCCCTGCTCGCGACGAGCGCCGCCGCAGCGTGTATGCGCGCGAAACGCGAGCAGGAGGTCCGCGAGGCCCGCGAACACACCGAACGCGTGCTCGACCGCGTGAACGGCCTCATCGAGAATACTATCGAGGTACTCGTTCAGGCGACCACCCGCGAGGAACTGGAGCACGGCGTCGTCGGCGAGCTGGCGGCTGCGGAACCGTACTCGTTTGCGTTCGTCGGCCAGCCGGATGTGGCGACCGAGACGCTCTCGCCGACGGCCTGGGACGGCGCTTCGATGCTCCCGGTGGAGGGCATCTCCGTCGACCTGACCTGTGGCGGCGACCCGGTCAGCGATGCCTACCGCGAGGGAACGCCACAGGTTCTCCCGACGATTGGCGAGACTGGCGGCAGGTGGGCCGACCTGACCGAGGGCCACGATGTCGACGCTCTGATCGCCGTCCCGCTCGTCTACAAGGACGCGACCTACGGCGTTCTCGTCGTCTTCGACGCGGACGCGACGGCGTTCGACGAGCGCGAGCGTCTCGTACTCGAGGCGTTGAGTCGTGCCGTCGCCAACGGTATCAACGCCATCGAGCGGGGCCGCATTCTCGACGCGACCGAAATCATCGAACTGGAGTTTGCAGTCGCCGACAGGGACCTCCTTTTCAACCGCCTCTCCGCCGCCGGGAACTGCACGATCGAATCCGCGGGCAGCGAGTACCGTTCGGACGGGAGCCTCCGGCTGTATCTCAGCGTGACCGATGCGGACGTCGACGACCTGCTCGCTATCGTCCGCGACGACCCGGCAGTGGACGACGTCACCTGTATCGTCGAACACGAAAACGAGTGTCTGCTCGACGTCGTCGTCGCGGAGTCGCTTCTGGGCCGACTCACCGAGTACGGGGCGGTTCCACGGGCCGTCGTCGCCGCGAACGGGTCGACGGAGTTCACCGTCGAGTTGCCCTACGAATCCGAGGCACGCGAGCTGTTCGAGCTCGTCGATGACCGCCATCCTGGGACGGACCTGCTGGGTTATCACGAGCGCGAGCGCCCGGTCGAGACGCGCCAGGAATTCAAAGCTGCCCTCGCCGAGCGGTTCACCGACCGACAGGAGACTGCGCTCAGAACGGCCTATCTCGGTGGGTTCTTCGACTGGCCCCGCGAAGTCGACGGCAACGAACTCGCCGAGGCTATGGGTATCTCCCGTCCGACGTACCACCAGCATCTCCGGACTGCACAGCGAAAGGTCTTCGAGGAACTGTTCGAGTCCTCGGCCCGCGAGTGACGTGCTGGACCCTCTCCGGTCTGCAGGTGGTCCCGGGGGTTGCTTACTTCTGCCGTGCGGTCAGGCCGTTTCCGCGCCAGTTCCACCGTCGAACAGCGCACGGAGGACGCCGACGAGCGCGTTCTCCGGTGTCCACGCGCTCACGACCATCCGTGACCTATCGACCAGCAGGAACCGCCCCGCGGCGGGGCCCGACCAGTCCCACGGCGGCGTCTCGTCCGACAGGCCGGCCTCCGCCGGCAGCCGCGTTGCTGACGGTTCGGCGACGGTGACCGGGATCCCCCGCGTCTGTGCCGCCTCCAGCGCGTCGAGAACGTCCGAGGTCAGCAGGTCGGGTGAACTCGCGAACACCACCCGGGTCTCGGCCTCGTCGATAAGCGTGACGAGCCGTTCGGTGATCCGTCGCTGTCCCGTCACCGTCCAGATCCCGCGCTGTTCGGTCGCCCGCGTGGTCGTCTCGATGTTGTCGAGCGCCTCACGAAGGCGGTTCACTCGCCGCGTGAACTCCCGGTGCAAGTGCTTGCCGGTCGTTTCCCGGGAGACGACCCGGAACCGCTGGGGTGTGGACTCCTCGACCTCGCTGACGTCCTGGGCTGTCCCGCTTTCGAGTCCGACGAGTGCGACGAAGGTCCGCGCCGCGCAGGTACTCATACTGTCGGCTGTACCATTTTGAAAGAATTCGCCACGCCGGGGTAGCGAATATCTTTACGCACGTACAGCCGACAGTATCAGGCCGAACGTCTTGAGCTGCTCGATCGCTGCCTCCCGTGGGTTGTCCGACTGGTCAGTTGACATCGTTTATGCCTGGCCCGATGGCTCCCTCGCCCGTCCTGGACCTTTGTCTAACAGGCCGTTTTTTGAACCCGTTGGGTAAAATAGTGTTGTAACTGTTCGATAACGTAGGAACGGTTTTGGGTCTCCGGCGCTCCCTTTCCCCCGAGCGACTGTGATGGATCCGGTGAACAGACTGCCTCCCTGCGACGGTATTGTTGACGGTGCTGCGTGTCTCGCGGGCGGGTTCAGGCGTCGGCGACCGCCTCACGGAGCGCGGCTGTCGCTGCCCGTGGGCCCTCGGCTGCGGTTATCGCCGACATGACCGCCACGCCGGCCGCGCCTGCCGCCGTGACCGCCCCGGCGTTTGCCGGCGTGATCCCACCGATGCCGATCACCGGCACTGGAACGGCGTCGGCGATTGCACCGACGCGGTCGGTGCCGATGCCCTGCTCCTCGTCGGGGACTGCCTTCGAGTCGGTCGGGTAGACCGACCCGACACCGAGATAGTCCGCGCCATCGGCGACAGCCGTCCTGGCCTCGGTCACTGTTGCAGCCGAACAGCCGACGAGTGCGTCGGGACCGAGCAGATCGCGGGCCGCCGTGACGGGCAGGTCGGACTGACCGAGGTGGACGCCGTCGGCGTCGATCACTGCCGCCAGGTCCACGCGGTCGTTGACGATCAGCGGCACACCGGCCTCGGCTGTCTGCTCGCGCACCCTCCTGCCGAGTTCGTAGCGCTCCCGCACCGAGGTGTGCTTCTCCCGTAACTGGACGGCGTCGATCCCGCCCGCAATGGCCGCGTCGACGATCTCCGTCGTCGGGCGACCAGTCGAGCGCGATTCCTGTGTGACGAGATACGTCCGCCAGTTCGCCGGATCCATGCGTTACCGTGGTGGCGACAAAATAAAACTGTCCTGGCCGGCTGCTCGCATCACGACGCAGCCGCCCCGGCGCTCACTCACCGAACTCGTTGATGCGTTCGTGGACGTACTCGGCCCAGGCGTCGAGGGTTTCGTGCATCAGTTCTCGGGTTTCGGGCAGCGGGGTGGCGGCGTACTGGTAGACGTGGCCCCCCCCGTCGAGCAGTCGCCGCTCGCGGGTCGCCAGCCCCTTCTCCCGGAGCGTCGACAGCGACCGGTTGACGTTGCTCCGGTCGCGGTCGAGTTCCGCAGCGAGTTCCTCGACCGTACTCGACGGATGGTCGAGTAGCGTCAGGTACGTCTGGGACTCGTGACTCTGGATCCCGAACACGCAGGTCAACACCTCCTGAAACGTGGGCTCCTCGTCGAGCATCAACTGTCGAAACGCCTCCGGGGACGGGTCTACCTCTGCCATGTACCCCCTTTCCGGGTCCCTGAGACTAAAGTCTCCGGTTTGTCACTCACGGGGGAGGTCCTCGGCGTACCCCTGCTCCTCCAGACAGGTCCGCATCTCCGACTCCGACGTGTGCTTGTGCAGGCGCGTCGGCGTGTCACAGTAGTAGGTGCTGCCGTCGTAGCGGAGGGTTACCTCGTACTCGGAGCCGAGAAACTCCGTCCGGACGACGACCCGCTTGCCCTCCTCTATGGCTTCGATGAGTGCTGCGGGCTCCATCTCACCGGCGTCGATGACGAGTGTATCGCTCATTGACACGTTTTTCGGCCCCCAGGGTATTGAGTCTCCTGTTTCCGAATGCATAGCACTCAAACCGCTCTCGTCCTGTACTGTCGGTGTGACTGCGAGAACTGTCCTGCTCGTCCGGCACGGGGAGACCACGTGGAACCGGGCGGGCCGCCTCCAGGGCTGGGCACCGGTCAGCCTCACCGGGACGGGCCGCGAACGGGCCCGGCAACTCGGTGTGGAACTCGCACGCGCTTACGGCGTCGACCGCCTCGTGTCGTCGGACCTCTCCCGCGCCCGTGAGACTGTCGCCCTGCTCCGCGAACACGTCGAGGCCGACGCGACGTTCGCTGCCGACTGGCGCGAGCGCGATCTCGGGGTCTACCAGGGGATGAACCGGGACACACGGCGGGCCGGTCTCGCTCTGTCTCGGCACCGTTCGCGGCCAGAACCTGCTCGCTGCCGTCCAGAAGAACCACGTCGGGAACTGCTCGGTGACCGAACTCCGGCTCGACGCCCGGGCAGGCGCGGAGCCGACAGTCGTGCGCGAGAACGTCCAGTTGGAGAACCTGTCGGTGGCGGACGACTGATACGGACGGTTGTGATTATTTTCGGCAGGGACGTCCGATATACGGCGTATCAGCCCGCGAAACGTGTATGTTGTCACAGCAGAGCGGTAACGAGTCACAACCGTCCGTATGAACCGCTGGCTCACTTTCTGCCGTGCCACTCCGCCCGGAACCGCTCGTAGAACTGCTCGAGAAACGCGTGACGCTCTTCGGCCAGCGCGCGGGCGGGCTCGGTGTGGAGTTCCTCGCGCAACCGGAGCAGTTTGTCCTCGAAGTGATACAACTGGGAGTACTCCTCCCCGTCGGCGTCCCACATGGGCGTACCGTGGACGCCGCCGAAGGCGAACGTCCGGGCGATGCCGACCGCGCCCATGGCGTCGAGATTGTCGGCGTCCCGCAGGATTTTCGCCTCGAGTGTCCCGGGTTGTGGGTCGTCCCCCCGAAAGACGAGGCCGTCGTGGACTGCCACGCAGTGTGTAATGGCAGGGATCTGTTCGTCGCTGACTCCCGCGTTCTCGAGAAGCGCCCGGACTTCGGGGAGCGTCTCTGCCGGGTCACAGCCGGTGCCCTCCCCCCGTACCCGGTGCAGGTCGTGAGTGAGTGCCGCGCAGCCAACCACCTCCTTGTTCGCGTCGAGGGCCTCGGCGAACCGCTGTGTGAGCCGGAAGACACGCCAGACGTGATGCATGTCGTGTCCGGACGCGTCGGTCGCGAGGTACTCCCGGACACCGGCTGCGACGGCAGGAAACGGCGGCTCGTCGTGCTGGGGGCCGCCCGGATGCTCGCCCGTCCTGGGAGCGGGGTCTGACAGTTTCCGGCTCGGTTCGTCACCAGCACCGGAGTCGTCTGCGGTCATGGCTGTCCTGTCGGTCACCGTCTGCCGGTGGGGCTGTGGCTACGTAACCGCGGGATCTTTTTTTACTCCACGGTTCGGGTGACGTACCGACCGGACTGGATAGCGGGCGCTCAGTCTGTCGGGTACTCGGCCTCGAGCGCGTCCGGCGTCTCTTCGGGACTGACGCTGCCGGTCCGGTAGCCGTGCAGATCCAGCGTCACGTGGTCGAACCCGAGGTCAGCGATGTGGTCGCGGGCCGCGCGAATGAAGTCGGCGTCGAGTGCCCGCTCGAGTTCTTCCTCTCCGACCTCGATGCGGGCCAACCCGTCGTGGTCCCGCACCCGGAACTGCTCGAACCCCCACGTCCGGAGCAACCGCTCGGCCTTCTCGATGCGGGTGAGTCGTTCCTCGGTCACGGCGAGCCCCGTCGGGATGCGCGAGGAGAGACAGGCCATCGACGGTTTGTCGGCCACCGAGAGTCCGTAGCGGTCGGCAATCTCCCGGACCTCCGCTTTCGTGATGTCGTGTTCGAGCAGCGGTGAACGGGCGTCGAGTTCCTCGACAGCCTGGAGGCCGGGCCGGTGCCCCTCCCCCGGGTCCGAGGCGTTCGTCCCGTCACAGACCACCGGAATCCCGAGTTCCTGGGCGCGCTCGAACATCCGTCCGAGCCGCATCGACCGGCAGTGGTAGCACCGTTCGTCGTCGTTTTCGACGAACGCCTCGCTCTCGAGTTCGCTGAACTCGACGATGTCGTGGCGGATGCCGATCTCCCCGGCAACCCGGCGGGCGTCCGTCAATTCCTCTGCCGGCAGCGTCTCGCTTTTTGCCGTACAGGCAACGGCGTCCTCGCCCAGCGCGTCGTGGGCCAGTGCCGCGACGACGCTCGAATCGACGCCGCCCGAGAACGCGACAAGCACCCCCTCGTGTTCGCCGAGGGCCGACCGTGCAGCCGCGAGTTTCGCCTCGACCATACCCGCCGTAGAGGCTCACCGCGCAAAAGCGCGTTGGAGCGACGCGGCGCGCACACGCATCCGGATTCACTCGTCGTTGACGACGGCCGTCTCGAACCCCGCTTCCGTGGCTGCGACGCCGGCGGCACAGACCCGGTGCTCGAACTCGTGGTCGAACACCTCGCGGGCAGCGCCAGCCGCGTCCGTCGCCCCCAGGGCGAACGGTTCCGGACTGTCCCGCTCGTAGGTCGCGACCAGCGTCGGCTCCTCGACTGCCTCGACGAGCAGCGCGTCCCTGCGGACGATGCCCACGACAGCACCCGGTTCGTCCGCAACCGTCGGGTCGTCGGCCACCCCGACGACCCCGGCGATGCGGGGGGTATCGTAGCCGTCCTTCTCGAAATCGAGTGCCAGCAGCGGCTCCGCGAGCGCATCCCGCGCGGGATACCCCAACGCGAGTTTCTCGGCGACGGGGTCGACGTGCGAGCCGTTGCCCAGCACGGCACCCCGGTCGGTCACCCGCACGCAGTTGTAGGAGATATACGGGTTGTCCGTCTCCGGGGCCTCTGGCGTCGGTTCGACTGTGACGGTGCCGCCGCGCTCTCTGGCCTGCCGGTTCGGGAACGACCGCGAGGAGACGCGGTACGCACCCACTGTGGGCCCGGCGACCAGGAATCGTCCGACGTACATACCTCGTCGTTCCCGCCCGCGGGTATGTAGATGTTGGTCGAGGTACGCCGCGATCCACCCCACATTCGCTTTCCATTTCAACGTTCAGTTCCACCGCGTGGCGATCGGTTAATTCCCCGCCGCTCCACGCTGGGTTATGGGCACGAGCGAGGGGGAGTGTCTCGACGCGTTGCAGGCGGCTGCCGACCGGCTGGGGGAGTCGCCGTCGAAAGCCGACTACGAGGCACTGGATTTGCGGCCGGCGTCGGCGACCATCATCCGGGTCGTCAGTGGCTGGAACGAGGCAAAAGAGCAGGCGGGGCTAGAGACCACCCGATCGACCGGTTCCCGGGTCGGCCCGAAGCCCGAGGACGCGGACTTGCCATCCGACACCGACTGGGCGGACCTGTCCGTCGACCAGCGGTGGCACTACCGGAACGTCGGGCACAACACGGCGCGAACGCTCGAACGCCGCCGTCGCTTGCGCTCGTGGGTCAACGACCGCAAGGAGCAGGACGGCGTCCGGTCCTGGCTGTCCGACTACAAACGGTTGCACGACTGTTCGCGATGCGGGGAGACGGACCCCCGTTGTCTGGTCTTCCATCATGAATCTGATAACAAACGCGACACGATCGCCAACATGGTCTCCGGGGGGCGGTCGAAACGAGATATCGAACGCGAACTCACGAAGTGTATCCTTCTCTGCGCTAACTGCCACAGGGCAGAGCATTACACCCCACCTGAACCGTCCGATGAAACCGACACTGTTTAGTGAGTAAATCGCCTCATTCCGACTGGAGTCCCGTAGTGTAGTGGCCAATCACGTGAGCTTCTGGGGCTCACAACGCTGGTTCGAATCCAGCCGGGACTATTTTCGCGCGAACAACGTCGTGAGCGTGAAATCTCCTCTGTGGTTTGTGCCCAGAAGGCGAGAGTATTCGAGCCTTCGCGGTTCGAATCCAGCCGGGACTATTCTACGGTCGCTGGTCGGGGAGTCAACTCGCCTGTCGCTACGTCCGGGGCTACGAACGCGGCCCGATTGTCCGTTGACGATGACTCCCGG
This sequence comes from Halovenus sp., assembly GCA_036625385.1. Classification (GTDB taxonomy): domain Archaea; phylum Halobacteriota; class Halobacteria; order Halobacteriales; family Haloarculaceae; genus Halovenus. The sequence goes on from JAZKTU010000011.1 coordinate 19,451, forward strand.
ACACAGACGAGGATTCACCCATCGTCGCCTTCTTGTTCTCCGTCGCTTTCGTCTCCGTCATCTTCGTTGTCGTCTTCGTCGCTTTCTTTCTCGCTGTCGTCGCCTTCCTCCTCGCCTTCTCCGTTCTCTTCCTCGTCGTCGAACTCGAACTCGAGTTCGCCCTCCCGGTCACCGTGTTCGACCGTGATTTCGACCTCGTCGTCGGTCGGGAGAGTGACGGTGAGTTCGCCGTTCGCGTCGGTCGTTCCGGCGGCTGTGTCGCCGATTTCGACGGTCGCATCCGCGAGTGGTTCTCCCGCAGCGCCCACCTGCAGCGTCACCGTTGCGCCGGGGGCGGGCGTTCCCTCGACGACAGCGATCAGCAGGTCGTCGTCGCCGTCGTCCTCGCGTGGCTCGAGTTCCTCCTCGAGTGTGAACACCTGGCCAGTTTCGCCGTCGACGCCGACTTCGGCTTCGCCGGTGTAGCCGGCGCCGCGGAACGCGAACTCGAACGCATAGACGCCGTCGTCGCTGTCGGTCTCCGCCGCGGTGAGCAGCCACTCCCCGTCGCGGTCGGCAGTGAGAGCGTTCCGGGCGGACGCGAGGGCATCACTCCGATCCACGACGAGCGCTCCGTCCCCTGGCTGCTCACGCTCGAACTCGCGTGAGCGTTCGCCATCGTCGTTCTCGACCTCGATGGAGAGACCGTCGTCGACGTCGACCGAGAACTCGCCGGCTCGCTCGCCGGTGTACTGCTTGAGCAGCGCAGTCGCTCCGGCCCCGGTCAACCGGGTGAGCTGCTCGGCGGCAGCCTCGTTTGCCGCCCGGTCGTACCCGGCAGCCTGTAGTTCCCGTTCGGGGACGTCCTCGGCCCGTTCGTCGAGGCGCTCGAAGGCTGTCAGCAGGGCCGTCGAGCGGGCGTTCAGGAGCGCGAGTTCGCGCGCATACTCGACGGTCGAGAGTTCCCCCGCCCGGTAGGACGTGGTGGCGTTCGCCTGCGTGGCGGTGAGTCTGTCAGTCCGCTCGCGAAGTGTCGCCGCGCGGTCCGCGAGCAGTGTCGCCCGTTCGGACTCGGTCGCGGACTCGAAATCGGTCTCGAAGGCGATCGCTTCGATCTCCCCTTTCACTTCGTCGTCGGTCACCTCGATAACCGTGGCCAGCTGTTGCCCCACCGGTGCACTCGCTTGCTGGGTGTCAGTTCCTGCCGGGGTCGCGTCTGCCGGACCGTCGCTGCTGAAGGCTACCCCTCCCGGGAGGGCGCCGGGGACGATTCCGACGACCAGCACGACGACGACCGCCGCAACGAGGAACTGTCTCGCTCTCATTGTACCGGTCTACACGCCAGGCCCTCATAAGCCCACGAGACGGTTGCGCCGCGTTGCGGACTGTTGCACGGGTCGGACGGCCACTGACCGGATCTGTTGCGAGCGACTCCTGGCTGTGACGGGCAACACGATCACAGCTGCTGACACAGCCCCAGCCGGCGTGCGTCTGAGCGGGCCGCGGCTGGCTCTCCGGCGTGTTCGTGTCGGGAGGTGGACTGTTCCGGACAGTTTCGAAGTGTTTCGCCGGGAGCGAAGCCTGTTTTTATCAGGGCGTACGGCCTACCGCGGAACGGATGCACCGCCGAATCCTGGTCGTCGCCTGCTGTCTCGTCGTCGCCACTGTCGTTCCCGGGGTTGTACTCGCTGGCTCGGAGACGACGGGGAAGGGTCTCGCGTCGAGCGTCCAGGGACAGGAACTGTTGCAGGAGGACCAGCCCGAACCCGACAACACGGTCACGCGGATCGAACTCGACGCCGACGGTTCGGCGACCTGGACACTGCAGTTTCGGACCCGGCTGACGACTGACGAAGACACAGCCGATTACCGCCGGTTTCAGGACTCCTTTCGGGAGAATACGAGCCGGTATCTCGACCCCTTCCGCGAGCGGATGAGAGGCGTCGTCGCAAACGCCGACAATGCGACGGGACGCGGGATGGAGGTGACGGACTTCGAGGCGAGCACATCGATCCAGGAGGTCCCCCGCCGGTGGGGCGTCGTTACCTACCGGTTCGAGTGGGAGGGGTTCGCTGCGACGCCGGCGGATCGTGTCGTCGTCGGTGACGTCTTCGTCGGTGGTTTCTTCATCAGCGACGGTGACGTTCTCGAGGTCGCACCGCCCGAGGGGTACGGTGTCGCCGAGGTCACGCCGCCAGCCGACGAGAGGACCGAAAACAGCGTCGAGTGGCGCGGTCGGGAAGACTTCCCCAACCGCCGTCCGCGGGTTGTCGTGACAACGGACACGTCACCGACCGATGGGGGCGCGGACGGGGACCAGAACGGTAACGGGAATGGGCCGGGGCCGTTCGGCGGCTGGTTCTCGCTCGTCGCCGGCGGTTCGATTCTCGTTGCGATCCTGGTCGGGCTCTACCTCCGGCGCACTCGGGAGCACGATGCCGCCGCAACGACCGGGGCGGCGTCCGGCGGACGTGAGGCTGGCACTGCCGCTGCGCGTGTCGAGAGTGCCTCGGACGAACCGGCGGTCTCGGAGCTGGTCACGGACGAGGACCGGGTTCGCAGGCTCCTCGCGGAGCGTGGCGGGCGCATGAAACAGAGCGAAATCGTCGATGCGCTCGGGTGGTCGAAATCGAAAACCTCCCGGGTGCTCTCTGAGATGGCCGACAACGGTGACGTCAGCAAGCTCCGGATCGGGCGCGAGAACATCATCGACCTGCAAGACGACGAGTGAACTCCGTCCCACCGCCTCGGGTACTGCGAACCCCCGCAACTCGACGCAACCGTCCGCAACAGAACGCAACGGCTTTTCCGATTCATGCGTCTCCCGGTATATCGATTCGCTGTCTGAGCGACGACCAACCGCCCGAACCGATGTACCGACGCGACGGGCTGAAAGTGGCTGGCGGATTCGTGACGACTGCCGCGCTCGCCCGGTCTACGGCTCTCGCCGACGAGACGACCACGGTGCCCGACGGCCCGTCGGATATTCATCGCAACTCGTGCAGCGGCGGCGAATCGGGCGTTTCGATACCTGCCGCCTCGAACGCGTCGAGCGAGCGCCGGGTCACGTCTGAGGCGAACGCCTGTTCGTCCCGGAGGTCGGCGACGTAGGCTCGACCACGGAGCCGGCGGTAGGAGACCCGGTCCTGGACATGGATGGACACGGGATGGTCGTCGCCAACGTGGACGTAGGAGGAGGTCACGAGCGCTTCTTCGAGGAGACGCCGCGCCGCGTCCAGTTCGTCGTTGCGAAACGTCGGCAGTGCAGTCGCCCGTTCCCGGACGATACCGGCCAGTTCCCTTCCCGACAGTTCGCGCACCTCGAACGTGTCGGCAAAGAGTGTCGCGACGTTCCGGACGGCGTCGAGATAGGACCACGCGTAGCTGTTCCAGCCCGTGACTACCGTCCCCTCCGCGCCGACGAGGCAGTCGAGCACGGCCTCTAGCTCGGCGAATCCCCCGACCTGTCGGCTGTAGAGGTGCTGACCGTTCTCGATTACGAGCGGCCCATCGTCGAGGGCATCCCTCACCGTCGCCGACGTTGCTCCCGGTGTGAGCCGGACCCGCCGTGCGTCGAGCACGGTAGCCGCGCGGTCGAGCAGTCGTTCCCGTCCGGCAAAGGGCGGTCCAACGACAGCGAGCGGCCCCACTCCTGCCTCGAGTTGCGTCTCGAACTCGTCCCCGTCCGGTAGGAGCATCGACCTGTCGACGGCGGGAGCCGTCACTCCCGCTGCCTCCGTGTCCATACCATCCGAGTCGGGCGCTTCGGGGTTAAAATATCGGTCGGGTCCCGCCCGGTCAGCGACCGCGAGCAGGAGGACTCCATCTCGAACGCCCGATTTCCTCGCCCCGGTCACGTCCTCGTTGCAACGTCTTATACGGACTGTTGTGATTCTTTACCACCGGAAGAGCAAGCTCTTTGAAGGCTCGCCTCGCTGTGCTCGGCTCACCGACGTCAGCGGACGCTGACGAGGATCGCGACTCTCCGAGTCCCTCACCACCACGCTGACACAGTTCGGCTGTGTGGGAGCACGGGACATCGACAATCCGACGACCTTGCCCAAAATCGTCACAACAATCCGTCTCACGGATTCCGATTGGGCCGCGTTTTCCACTGTCGCGACGGTTCCAAATCTCGTTTCCCGAAGGTATTTATCGGTTACTGACTAACCAGTCAGTAAGACACGTCTCGTCGGCTCATCGTCGCCGGCGGGACGGGGACTCGCTTCATGGGAGAGTCACAACGGACAGTGGACTCGTCGGTCACAGGTCTCGCAGCACGGCTTTTCGGCGGGCGACACAACCTGGCGGTCATCGGTGCGGTCATCGTGAGTACCTTCTTCATCGGCTTTGGCGGCGGGGTCGTCTTTCCGATCCTGCCGAACCTCGGCCAGTTGCTCGGTATCTCGCCGCTGGTCGTCGGCCTCATCCTCAGCGCGAACCGCTTCTCGCGGCTGGTCGCGAACGCGCCTGCCGGCGCACTCGTCGACCGTATCGGCACGCGGACGCCGTTTATCGCCGGGATGTTCATCCAGAGCATCGGGACGGTCGGCTACGTCGTCGCGCTCGCCATGCCGCTGCCCGAGGTGTGGTTCCTGCTCGCCCGGGTGCTGTGGGGCGTCGGAAGTGCGCTGGTGTTCGCGACAGCCTTCACGATCGCTGCCGACGTCAGCGGTGGTGACTCCCGGGGTGCGAACATGGGACTCATCCGCGGCGGCCTCATCTTCGGGTTCCCGACGGGTATCGTCCTCGGCGGGCTGGTCAGCGAAATCTGGGGGAATGCGGCGGCGTTCGGGGTCGCAGCCGTGTTCGCGGGCGTCGCCACGGTCGTGGCACACACGCTGGTGCCCGAGACCCACATCGAGGACGAAGCCCGGCGGTCCATCCGCCCCTGGGAGATCCACACGGGCACTCCCGCACTGACGGTCGGACTCGTGAACTTCGCTGTCCTTTTCGTCTACATCGGCGCACTGTTCGCGACGCTCGTGCTCTTTCTCCCCGCGAACGACCTCGGCGTCTTTGGCCTCGGCCCGCAGGCCAGTTCCGGGATTTTCATGGCAGTGACGGTACTCTCCGCCGGCGGCTTCATGTTCCTGAGTGGCTACGTGACCGACCGCCGCCAGTCCCGCGTCCCGACGCTCGTGTTCTTCCTCGTCATCACGTTCGTCGGTTTCCTCCTGCTCGCGGCGGCCAGTTCGGTCGCGACGCTGACGCTCGCGTGCATCTTCATCGGTGCCGGTCAGGGGGGGACGAGCGGCCCGCTGCTGGCGTTGCTCGCCGACCTGACGCCCGCCGAGGAGATGGGTCGGGCGGTCGGAACGAACAACGTCTTCGGCGACATCGGCGGCGGTATCGGCCCGATCGTCTCGCTCCCGCTCGTCGACGTCGTCGGCTTCTGGCCCGTCTATCTCGTCTGTGCGCTCATCCCGCTGGGCGCAGTCGCGGTCCTGCTCGCCGGGGTCTACCGCTCGACCGGCGAGTTCGTCCCGCGGGTTGGTACCCCGGGCTAGCTGTCACTCTCCCGCTCGGTAGCCACTCCTCGACGACCGTCCCGAGTGTCTCCCGCACGGACGTCGTCGCGGTCGAGCGTAGCGTGGGGAGCTGTGCGCGCCGTCGATACAGGCGAGCAGCAGGGTTGCGGTCCGCTCCGGGTCGGCCCCCCGAAACGACCTCGATGCCGTCGCGGATGATCCCCGCGAGCAGGGCGTCGACGGTTTCGAGATTGTGCGTGAGCCGACGCCTGACGTCCCTCTCGGGCGGGGCCTGTGCCCGGATATCGAGCACGACAGCCGTCAGTTCCATCGAGTGTCTCGCGTGGTGTCCCGGCCCGCCAAAACGCTATGTCCGCGCCCGACCGACACCGGGATATGGACACCGTCAGGCCCTACCGCGAGAACGACGCGGCGTCACTGTGGGAACTCAAGCAGGCCTTCGAGCGCGAACTGGGGACGGAAACGGGCGACGACGCGAAAGCCCGGGCGTACGAGGCAAAGCTCGACGGGACCTACCGCGACGAGTATCTCGACTGGGTCCGGCGCTGTACCGAGGAACACGCCGGGACGGTGCAGGTCGCCGAACGCGACGGCACGCTCGTCGGGTACGTCTTCGTCCTCCCGTCGTCGCTATCGTACATCTGGGACAGCGCCGTGCTCAACGAGCTGTTCGTCCGCGAGCCACACCGGGGAACGGGTGTTGGTGACGACCTCCTCGGTGCGGCGCTTGCGGTGGCCCGCGAGCAGCCGTTGCCGATGGACCGCATCGTTCTCGACGTCGACCCCGGCAACGAGCGTGCGGTCGCGTTCTACGAGCGGTGGGGCTTCGAGGACTGGGGCACACTCGTCGCGAGAAAGCTGTGAGCGCCACACCGCCAGTCGACAGGTGCGAGCCCCGCCGGTCGCCTCATACGGATTGTTGTGACTATTTTCAGCAGTGCCGCCCAGGTATCGGCGTCTGGGAGTCTGAAACCACCACACTGTCTCACCGTCGCGGTAACGAATCATAACAATCCGTATCAGTCGTCGGTTCCGGGCGCGCCGATACGACGCGCCAGGAAGTCGTCGAGCATCCCGAACATCCGGAGTTTCTGTGCCTGGTCGGTCGAGGCGTGCCCCTCCTCGCCGAGTTCCTCGTACTCGAAGTCGCCGTCCTCGCCTTCCTCGTATCCCGCGTCGACGAGGGCCTCGTGGTAGCGCCGGGCCTGCGAGACGGGTACCCGTCGGTCGTTGACGCCGTGGACGACAAACAGGGGCGCGTCGTTGTTTTCCACGTGAGTGATCGGCGAGCGCTCCTCGTAGAGGTCCGGGTTCCCCTCGGGCGTCCCGAGATACTTCTCCATCAGTTCCGTCCGGAAGTGTGGCATGGTGTTCTCGAACATGTCCTCGAGGTCGGTGACGCCGATCCAGGCTACGCCGGCGTCGTACAGGTCGGGGTACTGGACGAGTTGCCAGTACGCGGAGTAGCCGCCGTAGGACCCACCGAACACCGCGACGCGCTCCCCGTCGAGCCAGTCGTGCTGGCCGAGGACGTGCTCGGCGGCGCTGGCGACGTCGCCCTGTTCCGCCCCGCCCCAGTCGTCGAGTAACTGTTCTTTGAACTCCCGGCCACGGCCGGTCGAGCCGCGGTAGTTGACCTGCAGGACGGAGAAGCCCCGGGCCGCGAGTACTTGCGTGTAGAGGTCAAAGGAGAGGGTGTCGCGCGCGGGCGGCCCGCCGTGCGGGTTGACCACGAGCGGCGAGGGGCGCTCGCCGGCGTCGTAGAGTAGGGCGCCGATTTCGAGGGTCTCGTAGGGGTCGTGGTCGACCGCCGCCTGGGGTGTCTCCGGAACGCCGTCGGATTCGATCGTGAAGTATTCGCCGTCCGCGAAGTCCTCGGGCTCGAAGGGGCCGTACTCGGCCTCGACCAGCGTCTCGTACTCGTCCGTCGCCAGGTCGTAGGCAAGCACGTCGGGCCGGCGTGTGGGGGTCGTGTGCGTCAGCAGGAGACGGTCCTCGTCCAGTACCGCCTCGCCGGCCATGCCGAACCCCGCGACCCCCTCGGGCAGGTCCAGTTCCCGCCCGTTACCGGTCGCCAGGTCGTAGACGACCGGCACCGTCATCCCGTCCCTGCTCCGGGTCGTGAGGATGCGCTCCCCGTCGGGCATAAAAAACGACGCTCCTTCGTCGAACTCTGTCTCTGCGTACCACGTCACCTCGTCGCTCCCGGGGTCGTACACCCCCGCCCGACCGGTGTCGGTCGTGTTATCCGCGACGAGCAAGCGCTCCCCGTCCGGTCCCCAGTCGACGGGGCTCGCCTCCGCGCCGACCTCGCCCAGTTCGAGATTCCGGGCGTTCGAGCCGTCGCTGTCGGCGATGTAGACGTCGCGGTTGTCGTAGTCGTCAGTCTCGTTCGTCGCGTACGCGACGCGTTCGCCGTCCGGCGACAGCTCGCCGCCCCAGACCGCACGCTCGTACTCGGTTATTTTCGTCGTCGTTCCGTCCGCGGTACCGTGACGGTAGAGGTTCATCTGGCCGTCGCGGTTCGACCCGACCAGCAACTGCCCGCCGCTCTCGCCGACGTCCGAGAGGACGACCTGCCCCTCCATCTCGACGACCGGTTCAGTCGTCCCGTCGCGGTCGATTGCGTGAATGTCGTTTTGCTCGTTGCCAGCCTCGTCGCGGTGGAAGTAGATGCGCTCGCCCTCTGCACCCCACTTCAGGAACCAGCGGGCGTTGCGGGGAACCTCGCCGTCGGACCACTGCTGTAACTCGCCGGTCTCCCGGTCGAGGACGTGAATCTCGTTGCGGCCGGTGATGTCGTAGTACATCGCCACCTCGCTGCCGTCCGGGGCAGCCGTCTGGTGGACGAGCGTCGGCAGTCGTGCGAGTTCCTCGAGAACGTCGTCGACGTCGCGCATACCCTGGCTACGGTTGGAGCACACTTGAACGTGATTTCTCTCGTTCCGTCGGGACGTGGGTGGCAGCACACACTTCCCTTCGGGGCTACCGGGGCCGTCTCACTCTCGTCCCGCCTGCCCGTCGAGTTGCCGGTGGGCCCGTCGAACCGAACCGAGTAGACGGGCCCGGTCCGCCGAGTAGACGAGATGGGACGAGCAGTCGCAGTCGGAACAGCCGAAGGCGGGAATCCGCGTGCCGTCAAGCGCCGCGACGACGGCACACTCCCCGTCGACGTCCGGCGTTCGTTCGACGGTTTCGAGGCGCGTCGTCCGGTGACAGAGCAGGTAATCGACGTGCCAGTGGCGGACCTCCCGCTCGCCGGCGGCGAGGGCCGCGTGTCGGTCGATACGGCTGAATCCACCGCTCCCGAGTGCGGTCCCACAGTAGGCGTACCAGCCCGGCTCGAACGCCGTCTCGCCGAGCGCGCCCACCGGTATCGTCGCCGGTTCGGGCAACTCGACACAGAGCGTGTACGTTCCGCCGACGGACTCCAGCACTGTACTGGCGTGCTCGGGCGCGTCTCACATAGCTGTTTTCCGTCGTGGCTGCCGTCGCACTGCCAATCCTTTGGCTGAGACGGCTCACTCGGCCGGGACGACGGCGTCCGAGCCACAGTTGGGACACGTCTCGTAGTCGTCATCGAGGACGTCCTTACAGGAGAGACACTCGTAGCGGCTGTCGCCGGTGAACTTCTGTTTGAGGCGTTCCGTCTGCTGGCCGAGCGATTGGAAAAGGCCCATACTGGATGTACGGACCCGACACCGATAAGCAGGGTGGCGGTCCGGGCGGTCCTGTGGGGGCCACCCGGGACAGTAGCTGGTATCCGTCCGCAACCCGACCCCTGTGTATGGCGCGCGTACTCGTCGCGACTGCATCAGTTCACACGACGGCCACAGCCTGTGACTATCTCTCGACCCGGTTGACTGGCGCGGACGACGTCGTGGTCCTGACCGTTCGGGAGGATGACCTGGCCAACCGGGACGCCGGGGATGCGGGCAACGTTGCCCGGACCCGCCTCGTCGCCCCCGCCGTCGAGACGGTGACTCGCGACGGCGACCCGGCGTCAGCCATCAAGGCGGTCGCCGCCGACCGTGACGTCGATTCGATCGTCGTCGGGCCACACCGCGGCGACCCGGACCTCGCTGGCGATCCGCCGGGGTCGACCGTCCGGGCCCTGCTTGCCGACGCCGACCGGCCAGTGACCGTCGTCCCGCTCTGAGCACGGGCCGGCGAACGGGGGTTTCAAACCGCTGGCCGTCGAACCCGGAGCCATGTCGGCATCGGAACTGGCTGCCGCGGTCCGCGAGGCAAGCGACGTGGACGCCGACGCGTTTCGGTCGGCGGCCCGCGAGGAGGCCGAGCAGCTCAAAGCGGAGATCAGGGAGGGGACCTTCGACAACTCGCAGGCGCTCGTCGGTATCGAGCTCGAGCTGTACGCCGTCGACGACCGGACCGACGCGCTCTGTCGGGTGCCACGCCAGTTGCTCGGACTCATCGGCTTCGAGAAGGAACTCGGTCTCCACAACGCCGAGATGCAGACCGCGCCACAACCCCTGACCGTGTACGGTCTCGACGCCCAGGAGAAAGAACTCCAGGCGCACCTCGTGCCCGCCCTGGAGAAGACGGCGGCGGAGGACATCCGCCTCGTCGCGGACGGAATGTGGACGGTGCCGCCGACCGGCGAGACAGCAACAGGGTATCTCACCGATAGCGTCGAACAGGACGGGATCAGGCTGGCGGTGAACATGAGCGATGCAGTGCGGTATCACGCGATGGCCAATACCGACTACCCGGCCTGTTGCACGCTCAGCGCCCCGCACGTCACGCTTCCCGCCGAGACGGTTCTGCCCGAGAGCCTAATCACGTCCATCCAGCCACACTACCAGGTCCCACACGCACCGGATCTCCCGGAGTATTTCGGCTACGCGCTCCGGGTCGCCGCGCCGCTTCTGGCGCTGGGTGTCAACGCACCGTTCTTTCCGCCGGACCTCTACGACGACGCCCCCGACGCGGAGATCGTCGCCGGGGCACACATGGAGAACCGCGTTCACGTCTTCGAGTCCGTGCTGAACCCGCCGGAGAACCACGACGAACCACTGAAGGTGTGTTTCCCGCCGGACTTCGAGACGGTCGAGGCAGCGATCGACGACATCGTCGCCGACACCTGCATCGTCCCGCGGGAACTGACGACGGCCGACCGCTTCGACGACAAGTTCCTGCACTTCCGACACAAACGCGGCAGCTACTGGCGGTGGGTGCGGCCGGTGTTCGACGGGGCGACCCGCTCTGACGCGAACGCGCGCATCGAGTTCCGGCCGCTGCCGGCACAGCCGACCGTCCGGGACTGCGTGGCTTTCGAGGCCGTCTTCGCCGGCCTGATGGAGAGCCTGCGCCGCCACGAACACCCTGTCAGGACGCTCGACTGGGAGACTGCCCGGCGGAACTTCTACGCTGTCGTCCGGGATGGCCTGCAGGCTGACATCACGTGGATCACGAGCGACGGCACCGAGACGACAGCGATCGACGAAATCTGCGGGGAGTGTTTCGAGTACGCCCGCGACGGCCTGGAACTCCGTGGGCTCTCGACGGAGGCGGCACGGCGGTACATCCGACCGTTGCGCGAGCGCCTCGACCGCCGGACGACGCCGGCCCGCTGGAAACACGAGCACGTCGCAACGAGCGTCGAGGCCGGCGTCCCGCTCGCGGAGGCGATCTGGGGGATGCAGGCCGAGTACATCGACAACCAGCGCGGGACGCTCGTCGAGGGATCGTTCACCGACTGGCTGTGACTCCCTCTGCCCGTTTCTCCCCTGCGGCGGGCGGACGCGGCAACCGCCCCACTTTTGAGCGGCGGGTTCCTGGGGGATGGTAATGGCACATCTCGACCTGCGAACCGACGTGCCCGCGTGTGCCCAGGACGGCGTCTGGCTCACCTGTATCGCGTGCGGGGAGCGGTTCGCCCCGTTCGCCGAGGTCCGCTACACCTGTGATTCGTGTGATGGTCTTCTCGAGGTCAGGTACGCCGACCTGCCGACCTGGGAGGATTTCTCCGGGTCGGGCGTCTGGCGATACGCCGCGGCTCTCCCTTTCGAGGCGGGCGTCTCGCTCCCGGAGGGCGATACGCCGCTGCACGATGTTCCGCGACTCGAGGACGCGGTCGGGGTGGACCGACTCCGCGTCAAACACGAGGGGATGAACCCGACGGGGAGTTTCAAGGACCGGGGGATGACTGTCGGCGTCCGGGTCGCACAGCGGGCCGGGGTCGACCGTCTCGCCTGTGCGTCGACCGGCAACACGAGCGCCGCGCTCGCGGCCTACGGCGCGCGCGGCGGGATGGAGACACTCGTACTCCTCCCTCGAGGGAAAGTGGCGGCAGGCAAGGTTGCCCAGGCCGCACTCCACGACGCCCGCATCCTCGAAGTCGACGGGAACTTCGACACCTGCCTGGATATCGTCCAGGACCTCGCGGGGCGCGGCGAGGTGTACCTGCTCAACTCGCTGAACCCCTTCCGCCTCGAGGGCCAGAAGACGATCGGCCTCGAGATCTTAGAGCAGTTCCGCGACGAGGAGGGCGCCTATCCGGACCGCATCGTGTTGCCGGTCGGCAACGCCGGCAACACCTCCGCACTCTACAAGTGCTTTCGCGAACTCGAGCGAAGCGGCGCCCTCGAAAGCGAGGAGATCCCGAAACTGACGGGCGTGCAGGCCGAGGGTGCCGCCCCGATGGTCGAGGCCATCGAACACGGGTGGGAGGAAACGGAGCGGTGGCAGGACGTCGAAACCCGGGCGACGGCCATCCGCATCGGCAACCCGGTCAACGCGCCGAAGGCGCTCCCCGGCATCCGCGCGACTGACGGCACTGCCGTCGCGGTTTCAGACGAGGAGATCACCGACGCACAGCGCGCCCTCGCCCAGGAGGGCGTCGGTGTCGAACCAGCGTCCGCGGCGTCGGTTGCTGGCCTCCGGAAACTCCGCGCCGCCGGCACAGTCGAGGCGGGAGAACAGGTGGTCTGTCTCACAACTGGCCACCTGCTGAAAGACCCCGAAGCCGCCGCCGAGGCCGGCGGCAACCCCGAACCGGTCCCCGGGGATACTGAGGGTGTGCTCGAGTACCTTCGAGCGCACTGAGACAGCCGTTTCGTCCGGCGAAACGCCGAGGAACCTCTAAGTAGCTCCAGTGAGCGCTCCCACACGATGCCCTCCACCCGACCAGCAAGACCACCCGCCGGTGTGGCCCGCGACAGCGTCCGTCCCTCCACTGGTTCCCGCCCGCCCCCTCGGGTGACCGCGAATGAGTGATGTCGAGGAGGGGCTCTCGGAGGGGTACGACCTGCTCGCGGCGCTCGCTCCGCTGCTCGCAGTGCCGGCGGCTCTCTCCCTGCTCAACGCCGGCGAGTTACGGGCGGCACTCGACCACCGCGGAAACTCGCCCGGAACCGGGGCGCACCGCCGACGGGCGGCGGAACCGACGCGACATCGGCTGTCGGCGCCCAGTGACAGCCACTGTCCGGGTTCACTGCGTGCGAGGTCACGCGCCGGCTCAGCGCTGCCCGTCGCCGTCCCGGTCGTCCGGTTCCGGGGACTCTCCCGCCTGTCGGTCGCCGGTCAGCCCGCCGCTTGCCGGATGGTCGGGGACACCCACGAACAGGTACGACCACGCTATCCCCCGGACGCGACCGTAGAGTTTTCGTGTCGTCTCTTTTAGTCCCATCGAGAGGACTACGGGCCGGGAGCGAAAAAAGCGTTGTCAACACAGCCGTCGGTACTGCTCGTCGGTCAGGTCGATGTCGGCGGCGGCGACGTTCTCCTCGAGGTGTTCGACACTCGAGGTGCCCGGGATCGGTAGCGTGACCGGGGAGTGGTGCAACAGCCACGCGAGTGCGATCTGCTGGCGCGTGGCGTCGTGGGCCGCCGCGACCGCATCGAGAGCGTCGGCGACGGCGCCGAGCCCGCCGGCGCCCAGCGGAAACCACGGGATGAAGCCGATCCCGTGTTGCTCGCACGCCTCGAGCACGTCCTCATCGTCGCGGTGGGCGATGTTGTACCGGTTTTGGACCGTCGCGACGTCGACGATATCGCGCGCACGTTCCAGCTGGTCGACGCCGACGTTCGAGAGGCCGACGTGCTCGACGAGTCCTTCCTCTTTCAGTTCCGCGAGCGCCCCGACGCTTTCCTCGAAGGGCGTGTCGGCGTTTGGCGTGTGCAGTTGGTAGAGGTCAATCGTCTCGACACCCAGCCGGTCGCGGCTCACGAGTACCTGGTTACGGATGTAGTCGGGCGGGGAGTGTGGGAGCCAATCCCCGTCGGTGTTGCGCAGGAGGCCGACTTTCGTCGCAACCACGACGTCCTCGACGTCGAGTGCCTCGCGGATGAGCCGCTCGCTCACGCCCGGGCCGTACGAATCCGCGGTATCGACGAAGTCGACGCCGAGTGCAACGGCGCGCTGGAGCACCTCGCGGGCGCCGGCTTCGTCGTCGGGCGGGCCGACGATATCCTCGCCAGTGATGCGCATCGCGCCGTAGCCGAGGCGGCTGACCGTCAATTCGCCGCCGATGTCGAAGGTATCTTTCGCCATGCCTACTGGCGCGGGCGCCACGGGCAAAAACGTCCGGAATTGACATTCTCGGGCGGTGCAACCGGCCCGACGCCGCAGGAAGTCCGCAACCGCTACAGTCGTCGCCGCCACAGTGTCGGTGTGTCCAACTCGGTGCGCATCCCGCCCGTCGGTGCGCTCGCGGTCGCCATCGTCGCCATCAGCACCGGGGCAATTCTCGTCCGTCTCAGCAACGCCCCCTCCGCGACGGCGGCGTTCTACCGTGTCCTCTTCACCACCCTCCCCCTGCTTCCGCTCGCTATCTGGCGCTACCGCGACGATTTCCGGCGCATCGGTCGCCGGGATCTGCTGTTTGCGGTCCTGTCGGGGCTGGCACTCGCGTTGCACTTTGCGGCGTGGTTCGAGAGCCTCGAGTGGACCAGCGTGGCGGCGAGTGTCACGCTCGTGCAGTCCCAGCCGCTGTTTGTCGCCGCCGGTGCGTGGCTCATGTTGCGGGAACGTCTCACAAGCCGGATGATGCTCGGTATCGTCGTCGCCGTCGCCGGCGTGGCGACCATGTCCCTGGGCGACCTGCTGGGGGGCGGCCTCGTCGGCGACGCTCCCCTCCTGGGCAACGGGCTGGCGCTTTTCGGCGCGGTGATGGCGGCAGGCTACGTCCTGGCCGGCCGGTCGCTGCGCCAGCGCATCGCGCTGATCCCCTACGTCGTGGTGGTTTACAGCGTCTGCACGGCTGTCCTGCTCGCCCTTGCGCTCGCACAGGGCGGCCCGCTGACGGGCTACCCGGCCCGCGAGTGGGCCATCTTCGTCGGACTCGCCGTCGGCCCGGGACTGCTCGGTCACACCGTCATCAACTGGACACTCGAACACCTGGAGTCGAGCGTCGTCTCGGTCTCTCTGCTGGGCGAACCCGTCGGTGCGACGCTGCTCGCACTGGTTGTTCTCGCGGAGTTGCCGACGCCCGGTACCGTGGCTGGCGGCGTCGTCGTTCTCGCTGGCATCTACATCACTGCGCGTGACAGAGAACGGGTCACGAGGGGGGCCGACCACCCGGCGTCGTGACTTCCCCGCAGAAAGCCGAGTTACCGCTCGGGTGGGTCCGCGTCCGAGACGTCGCCACAGACGGTACAGCGGACGACGTCGTCCTCACCGTCGTACTGGAGCGATCCCTCCCCGCAGTTCCGGCAGGGAACGTAGTTGACCGTCTCACCGTACTGGGGCACCTCCGTCGGATTCATCTCGCTGTTGCTCACGCGACGCCTGCCCCGAATGTAGTTGAGGAGTTTTCTGAGCATCGGTTTCGAGCCACGACCGGCCGCCTTCGGAACCTTCCCGGCTCCGTCGGCGTCCATCGTGGATCCAGACCGATGTTGGGACTGGCCGTACAAAACCGGTTCGCCGCCCCGTCGTCGGACGCGATCAGACCTGAAACTCGGCCCGCGCCTCGACGGACTCCTCGACGGCGAGGCTGGCGACGGCGGTGTAGTCGCCGGGCGCCGGTTCGGTCCACTCGTATTCGGTCTCGTACGTCTCTCCGACTGCGAGCGTCGTGGTCCGGATGGCCTGCGTGAACATCCGCCCGTCGCTCCAGCGCCAGACCTCCTCACCGTCCTGGCGGACGGCGACGTCCCCGTCCTGTCCGCTCCGGAAGGTCAACTCCGCCGGCTCGGTCCCCACGTTGGTGACGCGGAACGTGAAGGTAACTGTCCCGTCCACTTCGACGTCGAGCGTCGCGTCGAGGTTCATACGTCACTCTTTCTCGCCCAGGCACTTCGTCTTTGACGCCCCAGGTACCAGGTGGCGGCGCTTCGAGACACGCAACCGGCCGCCCGAGGACCCCTGACCCGTGGTCGGTGGCCGACCGTCGCGCGTTCGACCGGTCGGCTATCCCGGCGCGGCGATCGGTCAGGTCGGGCCGGCGCTCGCCACTTCCGTCCACCTCTTCGAGCGCCCGCTCGAAGTGCGTGCGGGCCAGGACGATGTCCTCGTAGGTGACTGTCGGTGCGTCTATCTCCCCGCTTCCGGCGGCCTCGATGCCGACCTCCTCGGCGCTCTGGTCGACGATCGTGATCTCCGTCCTGGGGGTGATGACGACTGTTCCACCGGGTTCGTCGGGAGCCAGCTCAGGTCTGGATCTCGATTTCGCGACCCGTGACAGCCGAACCGGCCTCGACGGGCAGCCGGACTTCGAGAATGCCGTTGGTGTACTCGGCGGTGATGTCCTCGTCGAGAACCTGCTTCGGGAACCGGAACCGCCGGTGATAGGTCCGCTGTTCCCCGCGGCTCTCGTCGCTGTGTTCGGCGGCAATGTTCAGCATGCCGTCGTCCCACGCGACGTCGATCTCGTCGGGATCGAAGCCCGGCAGTTCTACCGAGAGGACGAACTCGCCGTTCTCCTCGTACAGTTCGTAATCTGTACCCCCGGTCTCGAACAGTCGGCTCGGGAAGTCCATTCCCTGAATCCAGGAGTTCGGTGCGGTTCGTGGCAGAGCCATTACTGGACACCTCGGTTCAGTTTGGACTATGTTTGCGGTTCGTAATAAACCTTTCGCTACCCGCTGGTCGGTGCGCTTTTGTTCACGAGACGGCTATTCGGGGACGATGAACGACCGAATAGATCCCCCGACTCCCGCTGCATTCTACGGGTATCTGGGCACCGTCATCGGCCTGGCCGTCCTCGCTATTGCCCTCCTCTACTTCCTCTTCCGGTCCGGGTTTCGGGCGTTCACTGGCACGTTCTTCCAGGCACCTGTCGAAACCGTCCGGGCCGATCCGCTCGTCCTGGCCCTGCTCGTCAGCCTGTTCGTCTGCCTGGCGGTTCTCGTCGCCGTCATCGTCGGCTTCGGTGCGCGTGTCGACCGGGTGGACGTCGATCCCTGACTGCCGAGTGAGTCTGCGGTCGGCGCGGTCCCGCGCGAAGACGCCGAACATATTCGTCACGGCTGCGAGGAGGGTCCGGGGCGTGCGGTCACGACGCGCTTCTCCGGGGCCCCACTGCTGGTCAGCAGCCTGCCACGACCGTCCCGTTGTGCCACTTCTTCGTCGCACTCGCTTTGCGAGGGCTACGAGAGAGACGGGGCAGAACACGACCGGGCCGTGGCGCCGCTCCCGAAAGACCCCACCGTTACCGATGATGCCCGACCACGTCCCGTCGCCCCTCATCCATATCCGACCACGTACAGTACTG
>JAZKTU010000120.1:0-9319 GCA_036625385.1 Halovenus sp.
ACGTACGAGGCGACCCTGGCGAAGGAGGGGTACGGGTCGAAGCGAGTGACTGTTTCGGTCGGTGACCACCCCGATCCCCACCAGTTTCGGCTCCTCTCGGATCGGGTGTACGGCTACGCGACGCCGATCTGCTCTACTGGCGGCGAGTCGACCACACTCCGGATACACGCGACGGAGGAAACGCGGGTGACGCTGTGGCGCTACGGCGAGAAAAAGGAGTTCGTCAGGCCCCTGGACTGGCACGGCGAACACGGGCCGCAGGCGGGCAAACAGTTGCTTCCCGACGGCGATTTCACGCAGACTGGCGTCGACTGGCAGCCACCGCACCCCGGGTCGTTTTCCGCCCAGACCGTCGAGGCACCCGAAAGAACAGGGCTGTACTACGTTCACCTCGAAGGCAAAGAGTCCGGGGAGTTCTTCTCGTTTCCCTGGGTCGTCGCACCGGAAACCCCGCAGGCTGCCGTGGCCGTCCTTTCGGCGACGATGACCTGGAACGCCTACAACAACTTCGGCGGCCGGTCGAACTACGTCAATCCGGCGCGTCTCCCCGACGAGCCAGTCGTCGACTCACAGCAGGACCTCGACCGGTACGATAGCGATCCCACGGTCCGCGAACAACTCTACGGCCCCGAAAACTACGAGTACCAGCCACTCTCGTTCGAGCGGCCGGCCCCGTACAACTCCGTCGACCCTGCGGTCGAGGTTCGCGACCCGATCCGGGGACGGTTCGACACCTACTTTGCGCCCGCCGAATGGCGCTTCCTTGGCTGGCTCGAAGCGGAGGGATACGGCTACGACCTGTACGCCGACAATCAGCTCCACGACGGCACGCTCGACCTGGATGCCCACGACGCGCTGGTCATCCACACCCATCCCGAGTACTGGTCGCGGGAGATGTACCGTCGGGTCAAAGAGTGGGTGTTCGACCGCGGTGGCAACCTCGCCTACCTCGGCGGTAACGGGATCGACTGCGAGGTAGACGTGGTCGACGAGACTCGCGTCCGATATCTCAACAAGAGCCGCCCGATGTCGGTAAGCGAGACCGACGAGTACGACGAAGACACGCCCCGGTCGCGGAACGAAGCCTACGAGACGCGCTTTCAAAGAACCTACGAATCCGGCGGAAACCTGCTCGGCGTCGTGACGACGCTGACCGGACTGATGACTGCCGCACCGTACGAGGTAACAGATCCCGACCACTGGATATTCGACGGGACGGACCTCGGAGCGGGCGACCTGTTCGGCACCGAAACGCTCCAGGAACGGATCAGCGGCGGCGCATCGGGACAGGAGACGGACAAGCGCAGCCAGTACGCGCCGGAGGGGACGAAACTCCTCGCGAAGGGGACGAACCCCAACGACGGTGGTGCGGAGATGGTGTACTACGAGACCGACAGCGGGGGCGCAGTCTTCTCTGTGGGGTCGATAACATATCCGGCGTCGCTATTTGTCGACGAATACACACCCGCGATCACGAAGAACGTTCTCGATCGCTTCGTGGAGGGCTGATACCGCCGGCTGTAACACGCTAAACAGCAGCCTGGAGGTGTGTCGCGCCATGGAGAGATACGGTATCTCGACGCTACTCACCACCTCGAGTACGTCCCACTGCAGGTGCCACAGCACGACGGATTCACCCCCCTCTAGGGCTTCGGAGAACGGGGCAGAACCGTTCGGCCGCCGCCTCGCGAACCGGGACAACCTTGCCGGGGTGGCCGAACTCCTCGAACGAACTGTTTTGTCAATATTAAAGAAGTTTACGAAAAGTATAAATTATATATAATAATGAACAATAACTGAGTCGCGGCGCGAAACGAACGCCACCGAACGGCCACAAACAATCGTCTTCGGGCCACACACACCGGTATCGGGGGATAGTTACCACTACCTTCCGCACCGGCGCACGTCGAGGGGATCGCTGCCGGACCCGACGTCGCCAGAATAGCTTTCCAGCGGCGTTTGAGGGGTATAGAGCGGCATTTTGTGGAGAGACAATCCGGTATATCAACGTCTCCGTGGACGAGCCGCAGAAATATAAAATAATAAATATGACTGAAATAAAGTATACATATATATCTTATTTCTCTAAAGTAATCGGGTCGGTCAACCGAGATAGTCCACGAACGAGACGACGCCAACCCCGGGCTGGCGCTCCCCCCGGATCACCTGTTCGATGTCTGCCGCAACCGCCGCGACCGGCCGGCCTGTCGTGTCCAGTTCGTAGACTGCAGATTCGCCGTGGTGATCGACCGCCTCGGCGAGAATCAGATCGAGGGCTTCACTCTCCGCGTTCTCGGCAACTGACTCGGGGCTGGTTCCGCGCTCGGAGAGGCGGCGTTCCAGCTGCTCCGGATGACACCGCAACACCACCACACGGTCGGCCGGAAACTCGTGGGCGAGATGGGACTCGAAGACGATATCCTCCCGGTCCTCGAGCCAGTCCGCTACTGCGTCCATGTCGGCGATCGCCGAGCCGCGCTCGTCGTCGGTCCCAGTCGTCAGCCCTTCCCGCTCGATGACGTCGTTGAGGTGGACAACGGTGAGGTCGGTGTCGAGTGCCGCCGTCGCCGACGTCTTCCCCGTGCCGGGAGTGCCGGTGACTGCGAGTCGCATCTACGCCCCCCGGTCGAGGACCGCGTTTATTGTCTCGACCGCCGCCGTTGTGCCCGACCGGGTCCCACAGGTTATCCGCACGCACTCGGGCAGCCCGAAGCTCGTACAGTCCCGGACGATGACGCCCTCGGCCTGGGTCGCCCCGGCGACTGCCTCGCCGTCACCCACCGCCGCGAGCACGAAATTCCCCCCGCTGTCCCACGTTTTGGCATCCAGATGCTCGCGCATGTAGTCCCGCGACCACCGGGCGGTTTCGACCGTCGCCGCGAGGTGGTCGTCGTCCGAAAGCGCGGCGAGTGCGGCGTGGCACGCGAGTTTGTTGACGGCAAAGGGCGTGTTGATCCGCTCGTAGGCGTCGGCCCACTCCGCCGGGACCAGCCCGTAGCCGACCCGCAACCCCGCGAGGCCGTGAGCTTTCGAGAAGGTCCGGAGGATTGCGACATCGTCGCGTTCGTCCAGCAACGGCCGCGCGGAAGGGCGCTCCGTGAACTCGCCGTATGCCTCGTCGACCAGCACCAGTGTCTCCGGGTCGGTCTCCCCGGCGAGTGCCTCGATGTCCCCACGCCCCATCTCCGACCCCGTCGGGTTGTGCGGGCTCGTGACGTAGACGATTCGGTGACCGTCGTACGCCGCCAGCACGTCGTCGGCACTTTGGGCGAAGTCGTCGGCCCTTTCGAGGCGGTACTGGTCGACGGCTGCACCGTGGTACCGGGCACTCATCGGGTAGTACGCAAAGCCGGGATCGGGGACGAGGACACGGTCGTCCGGCGAGAGCAACGCCCGGCCGAGGTAATCGAGGACGCCATCGCCGCCGGAGGCGAGCCAGACCTGCTGCCGGTCGAGATTCCACTGCTCGGCGATCGCAGCCATCAGGTCGGTGTGGGCCGCCTTGGGATAGACGCTGACGCTCCCGGCGTGCTCCCGGATGGCCTCGACGGCAGCCGGGCTCGGGCCCAGCGGGTTCTCGTTCGAGGAGAGTTTCACGAGGCCCTCCGGATTCAGGCCGAGTTCGCGGGCGACTTCCTCGATACCTCGACCAGCACTGTAGGGCGTAAACGCCGACAGGTCCCGCAGTTGCATGCTCGGAGCAAGCGGCTGGCCGGGCTTAAGCCTGCTGTGAGCGGCCCGGGGCTGAACTGGAACTGTGGTCATACTGCTGGCTGTCCGTGCGCACAGCTATGCGTCACCCCGGGTGGCGAATCCCTTCAAAGTGGGACAGCCGGCAGTCTCACGATCGAACCACTGAAATCGGGGACCTGTTAACGTGAGTGCAGGGGCGCGTAGCTCAGTCCGGACAGAGTGTGGGATTCCTAATCCCTTGGTCGCGGGTTCGAGTCCCGCCGCGCCCGCTTCCTTCGCTGCGCTCAGTCCCGCCGCGCCCGCTCGTCGAGTCATTACTCGATCGACTTGCCACTCCGCCAGGCGTCGATGACGTCGCGCAGGAGGGCGGTGTCGATATCGCCGGCCCGCCAGTCGTCGATGGCGGTGCGGAGTCCGGCGGTGTCGACGATATCGGCGTCGTTGGCGTAGTCGGCGAGACGGGGTTCACCCGCCTCGACCGCGACCGTGACTGTCGCAGCGTCGCGAACACTTGCAACAGTGACGGTGCGGTCCCCGGCGTCTCCAGGAGCGGGTGTCCAGGCGAGGGTCGCAGCCGTCGTTTCCGCCGGTGTCAGCGTCACCCTCGTCGAATCGCGTTCGGTTCCGTCGACCCGGAGCGCGACCGTCTGTGTCGTGTTCTCGTTGCCGGTGTTCTCGAGAGTGGCCTCGACCGTCAACGTCTCTCCTTCCTCGACCGGCGCGTTCGTGGCCGTAATCGCCACGGCGACCGGAACCGCTTTCTCGACCACGACCGCCGTGGAGTCGGTGCTGTCTTCGCTGGCGACGGTCACGGTCCGCTCGCCCGCGTCACCCCCCGACGTGGCCCAGGCGAGCGAGACCGTCGTCCTCTCGCCCGGGGCAAGCGTTACGTCCGTTGCCGACTGCTGTGTGTCGTTTGCCGTCAGAGTCACCGTCTGGGTCGCCGTACCGTTCCCCGTGTTCTCGACGACCACGTCGACAGACAGCTGCTCCCCCTCCGTGACCGGCGCGCTGGTGCTCCCGATTGTGACCCCGAAATCGCCGGGTTTCTCGACGGTGACTGCCTGCTCGTCGTCGTCGGTCTCGCTGGCGACGGTGGCAGCGTAACTACCCACGTCGTCCCCGGTCGTATTCCAGGCGAGCGAGACCGTACTCGTCTCGCCCCGGTCGAGGGTGAGGTTCGTCGCGTCGCGCTCCGTCCCGTTGGTCGTCAACCGAATCCGCTGCGTGTCGGTCCCCTCGACAGTACTCTCGACAGTCGCGTTGACGACTAGCGTGTCGTCACTGACGACCGGCGAGTTCGTCTCCGAGATGGTAACCACGAACAGGCCGGGTTCCCTGACAGTCACGTCTATCGTGTCGGTGTCGTCGTCGCTTGCGACGGTGGCCGTGTAGGAACCGTTATCCCCGGCGACCGTCGCCCACTCGAGCGTGACCGTCTGGCTCTCGCCACCGGCGAGTGTCACCGTCGTGGAGTCGCGCTCGCCGTCGACGCCGAGCGTGATCGACTGCGTGTCAGCCTCTGCGCCGGTGTTCTCGATAGTCGCGTCCACTGTCAGCGTGTCGCCCTCGATGACGGGCGAGTTCGTCTCCGTGAGGGAGATCGTAAACGCCGCGGCTTCGCGAACCGTCACGCCAGTCGAGTCGGTATCGTCTTCGCTGAAAACCGCCGCGGAATACTCGCCGGCGTCACCGGTGCCGGTCGTCCACTCGAGTGTGACCGTCTGGCTCTCGCCACCGGCGAGGGTCACGTCTGTCGCGTCGCGCACACCATCGACGTCGAGGGTGATCGTCTGGCTATCCGTCGCCTCACCGGTGTTCTCGACGGTCGCGTCGACTTCGAGTGTCTCGCCCTCGGTAACGGGCGAGTTCGTGGCGTCTACCGTCACGTCGAACTGGGCCGGATCAGGCTCCTGGTCGGACAGGGAATCGACCGCTGCTTTGACATCGACGATGCCGTGTCCGTAGCGGGCATCCGGGTCGGGGGGCACGCCCGCAGGCTTGAACGCGGTGTCGGTCAGGGCCGTCTCGATTTCGGTGATGGTCAGGTTCCGGTCGGTCGCGGACTGTATCAGTGCAACGGCACCGGCGACGTGTGGTGTCGCCATGCTCGTTCCAGTTTCAGTCCCGGTGCCACCACCGGGCACTGCGCTCTCGACGGCCACACCCGGGGCGGAGACGGTCGGAGCGACCCACTCCGCCGGCCAGTCTCCGGGTGGGTCGTCCCAGTAACTGCGCTCGACCGTTTCACCGCCCGAGATGTCCGCGATATCCCAGGTCGCGTCGGACGCCCCCACACTGGTCGCGTCGTAGACGTTGCCCGGTGAGTGACTCGTCCCGCCCCCGTCGTTCCCAGAGGCCGCGACGACCATCGTCCCCGCGTTCTGTGCATCCCGAACCGGTTTGATGAACTCGTCGATGTACGCGTTCCCGCCGAGGCTCATCGAAATAACGTCGGCGTCGTTGTCGACAGCCCACTCCATTCCCGCGACGACCCGGGCGAGTGTGCCTTCTCCGTTTGGCAATACCAGGCCGTGCATCAGGTCGGCTCCCGGAGCCACACCGAGATGTGTCCCCGAGGCATCACCGCCGACGACCGTGCCGCTGACGTGGGTGCCGTGCTCGCCGGAGTCGTACGGGTCGGTGCCCACAATGTGGCCCGTTTCGTTGAACTCGGCGAAGTCCGTGACGTCAATGTCCGGGTGATCCGCGTCGACACCGGTATCGAGGACGGCGACCGTGGTTCCCTCGCCCTGCGTACCGTACGTGCTCCAGACGTCGGGCGCGTTGATCTGGTCGAGACCGTAGGTCGTGTCACCGGAGGTCTGTGCCTCCATCTCGGACGCGAGTGAGGGAGACGCCTGACCGTACAGCGACGGTGATGCGGGATCGATTCCCCCAGTGTCCACGCTGATCGAGTCGAGACGTACCTCGGCGTTCAGCCCGACGTGTTCCACGCCGTCGATGCCCGAAAGCGCCTCGACGTCAGCCCGCCCGTGGTCGACAGTCACGACCGCGATGTTCCCGAGCCAGAAGCGGTTCTGGATGGTGACACCCGGCGTTGCCGCGGCGTGCTGTGCGAGTGGTTCCTGTGCAGAGGCGGCACGGTCCTTGAGTTCACCGACCGTCACATCCGCTGAATCACGCGAGGAGACGCCGGGTCCCGCAGAGTCCGAGCCAAAGTAGACGAGAACGACCTGTTCGCCCTCCCCATCGAGTACCTCGGGGCTGACTGTGGTGGCGTTGTCAGCTCCGGTTGCGACCGGCTCCTCACCGGCCGAGACGCCGACCGCGCCGCCGGCTAACAGGAAGACGAACACGAGTGCCACGACACCGAACCGACTGTACCCTCGCTCGAAAGTGGGCACCACTGCCATCACAGGTCACCAGTCCCGGTGGCCGTTGCCCAACACATGGACATCACTGGGCGCCAGGATGCTATACAACTTTCGCACGTCCTATCAGCAACAAGAATGACGCGCCAGCGCCCGAGCGAAACGGCCCTCGCGTGCCGGAGAGCCGGGACCCGTTCACCTGATCTTCCGGACGTCGCTGATGTCGAAGCCGGCGTCACCGAGCTCCGTCTCGAACTGGACGATGTTCTCGGACTCGATACGCGAGAGGACGCCACGGAAGTTCTTGATCACCAGCGTCCGCGCACGCGTGCTACCGCCGGTCTCCCACTGGAACCGGAGGGTACCGCTACAGGCGTCGACGAGCTGGCCGTGCTCCGTGTCGGTCAGCGTCTCGTTGTTGATGTGAACGAGCACCAGCCCGCCCCACTGGTGGGCGGCCTTCGCGATCCCTTTGATGATGAAGATGACCTCAGACCAGTCGCGGTCGCCGTCGGCGGTGCTCGCCAGGTCCGAAAGCGAATCCAGCACGACGAGGCTTCCGGGGGCACGCCGGCTCATCGCCTTGCCGAGCGCACTCAGCACCCCTTCACGCTCCTCGTGGCGCTTGCGGAGGTCGGTGATGTCTCCGGTCTTGCCCGCATACCACGCCCGCGGCACGGGACTCGGGTGGAAGTAATGCTGCGAAAGCGACCTGAACTCGACCTGTTCGAGACCCGACTGCGCGATTTCTCTGTCCATCGACGTGCCGATCTCGCTGCGCAACTGCCCGGGACTGCTCGTCAGCGAGAGGTAGTGGATACTGTCCGGCAGGACTGCCCCGCCGGCAACGTCGCCGTAGTGGAGGTCAAAGAGGTCGTGACCGACCTGCGCGAGACCGTTCATTACCGCAGTCGTGTACAGGAACTCCCGGGCACCGGCGCCGGCCTCTCCGGAGAGCAACACGACGCTGCCACGGGGCGCACCGCCGCCGATGGTGCTGTCGAGCCGGTCGATACCGAACGGAATCCGCTCCATATGCCAGATGCTGGGCACAGACACATATATACTTGACATCCTGCCCGCGCTAAGGGGAGGCTTCCGCTCGACCCGTCAGAACGCGCGTCGTTACTCGACGTAGGTGTACTTGCGCTCGCCCATCCGCCCCCAGCCGTCGAAGACGAACTCCTCTTCGGGCGTCGTCAGCGGCTCGAAGTCAGTCGTCTCGTCGTGGTTGTGGACATCGTGGATGTCCTCGTACTCGGCGAAGCTGAGCGCCTCGCGGCTCTCGATCTGTCCGTGGATATCGAGCTGTTCGAGCTCCGACTCCCACCCGGGCTGGATCGTCTCGGCATGGATTTCGGCCTGGGCACCGCTCCCGTAAGAGGCAACGAGCAACTGCTTGCCGGTGACGTCCCGGCCGTCCTCGAGCGCCTCGATGAGGCCCGAGACCCGCGCGACGTGGACGGAACCGGTGTACCAGTTGCCGACCTCCCGCGAGATGGAGAGTGTCGGCTCGATGGTCCGCTCGTACCACTCCAGGTAGTGGTCTGTCTCGGTGAGGTCGTCGGTGTACTCCTTGACTGCCTCGAAGTATGCGTCCTCGTCGTCGAACGCTTCGGGCCGGGGCTGGCGGCCGATATCCCCGGCGAGTTCCTCCTCGACGTCCGTCCCGCGAATACAGTGTCGGTAGCCCAGCGCGGCGGCCTTCCGGACCATGCCGGGGAACGGCGTGTGAAACGGGATGAACGCGAAGTTGTCAGGGTGTGTGTCGCCGCCGCCGGCCGCGAAGTCCTGCAGCGCCTCGCGCATCCGCGCGAGATACACCTGCATCGAGCGCTTGCCGTCGACGCTCGGGAACTGCTGGTTCGGCTTGAGGAAATCCGTCTCGTCGGCGCTACCAAAGCCCTGCGCGTCGCTGAACGCGACGACGTCGGGGTTCTCGTCGATGAGCATCGCCACCGCGCCCGCACCCTGCGTTGCCTCGCCGGGGTCGTCGCGGGCGTACAGCGCGGTGTCGGTAGCGATGATGAGCGCCTTCCGACCCCGGTTCCGTCCGGCACGGACCCAGTTGTACGCGTCGTCGAGTGCCTGCGTCCCGGAGACACAGGCGAACTTCCGCTCGCCCTTGTTGGCGTGGTGCAGGTCGCCGTCGAGCACCTGTTCCAGACAGCCTGCGACGTACGTCGAAACCGGCTTCGACCGGTCGAACGCACTCTCGGTCGCCACGTCGATGCGGCCGATGTCCTCGAGTTCCAGCCCCTTGCGGTTGAGGAGACGGTACGACGCGTTTG
>JAZKTU010000121.1:0-9280 GCA_036625385.1 Halovenus sp.
TCGAAGCTCCCGTTGAGGACGAACCGTTCGGGGTACTCCTCGGCGAGTTCCGCGTTCTGGTCGGTGGTGTTGAACCCCTCGTCGTAGAAGTCAGTCAGATACGTCGGCTGGAAGATACCCATGTCGACGTACCCGTCACGAAAGAGGTCGTCGAGCATCCGCTCTTTCCCGTACTTCCGGTACTCGTCCATCTCCCACTGCTCCTCCTCGGGCGTGAATCCCGTGTGGTAGTCATAGAAGCACTGGATGAACTGTTCACCGCCCTCGTGGATGATGTTCTCTTCCGTCGCGTCCCAGAGGTGGAGATGTCCGTCGATAACGAACACGTCTTCGCCATTGTGTGTGTACATGGCTACTGTACCGTGGTAACGCACACCAATAGAGATTCTACCAATACACATAGGCACACTTCTTAGGCAGGATGGCAGTGTCAGTACAGGTGGACCATGGACGCAGCACGACTCCACGAGTATACCGAGGATATGAGCGAGGGACTATCCGTAGAGACAGTCGACAAGCCCGAGATCAGCCGCTCTGACGGCGTAATCGTCGAGGTGGAGGGTGCGGGCTGGTGCCAGACGGACAACCACATCATCGAGGGGATGTGGGAACAGTACGTGCCACAGCCGCTGCCGATGACGCTCGGCCACGAGAACGCCGGCAGGGTCCTCGAGGTGGGCACGGAGGTCGAGGTCGTTTCCGAAGGGGACCCGGTTATCTGTCACCCGGTCCAGACCTGTGGCACCTGCCGGCCCTGTCGACTCGGCGAGACGATGTACTGCGAGAACCAGTCGTTCAACGGGCTGACGACCGACGGCGGGTTCGCCGACTACCTGTTGACCGGCGAGCGTTCGGTGATCCCCCTTCCCGAGGGCGTCGATCCCGTGGATATCGCGCCACACGCCGATGCGGGGATCACCGCATACCACGCCGTCAAGAAAGCAGTCGGCGAGTTGAACCCCGGCGATCATGCCGTCGTTATCGGCGTCGGCGGCCTGGGCCACATCGGCGTCCAGTGTCTCGACGCGATGAGTGCGGCGACTATCACCGCCGTCGACCTGAAAGATTCAGCGCTCGAACTGGCCGAGGAGTTCGGCGTCGAGCACACGGTCAATCCCGGTGACGACGATGTCCGGGCGTTCGTCGAGAGCGTCACCGACGGAACGGGTGCTGCCCAGGTACTCGACTTCGTCGGCGCGGACGTCACGACCGAGTACGCACCGGATATCACCGCTGCGGGCGGCGACCATCACATCATCGGCTACGGTGGCCACATTCATGAACCCGCCCAGGCGCTCGTCAACGGCGAGTTTTCGTTCGTGGGAAACATCGTTGGCCGGTTCGCGGAGCTGCAGGAACTCGTCGCGCTTGTCGAGCAGGGTGACGTCGATCTCCACACGTCCCGGTACGACCTCGAAGAGATCAACACGGTCGCCGAGAAACTCGAACGCCGCGAGATCGACGGCCGGGCGGTCATCACGCCCTGAAACCGGCAACAAGCAGCGTGCCGCCGTCAAAGCTGCCCGGCCTCTCCGAAGGGACATGGGGCCGTGCGCGCCGCGGTCGGGCGGGGCTACGGTACGTCGCCGTCCATCGATCTCCGGGACCACCTGCCAGTCGCCGCCCCGCAGCGCCTGGAGTGGACGACGGTTGCCGTTTCGTCGTCCGCTCGCTGCAGTCCGGACAGAGCCCCAACTTCCGCTGTGTCCCTATTCGAGCGGTGTGGCGAGGGGCTCGGTGAGCGGACGCATCACTGCCGCCGGCTGAATGCTGTGTTCCACCTCGTCGGGACGAACTTTCTTCATATCCACCCTGGGTCACAGAAGATAATAACTGTTCGACCCGGGAGCCGGTTACAGCGGTGGCAGGGCGAAGGTCCACGGGCGCGGGAGTAGACTGTCGGCTATCAGTCTGTAAAGCCACCACGTCGTGGCGAATATCTTGAAACAGTCACAGCCAACAGTATATCAGAGGAGGAAGTCAGTCAGGTGTTCGGTGAACGCTTCCGGACGGTCTTCCGGAACCCAGTGGTTGGCTTCGAGGCCGATCAGTTCACAGGAGCCGATATCGTCCTCGAGTCGTTCGGCCCACCCGACGGGCTGGAACTCGTCTTCCGTGCCCCACAGGAGGAGCGTCTCGGCTGTCACGTCGCTGGGGTCGAGTTCAGTCGTGTGGCTCGTGTTCGTCGCGCTGGCATTCCGGACGACGGACGTGACTCCCTCTGCCGAGGCCCACGGTGTTTTCATCCCTTCGAGGAACGCTTCGTCGTGGTCGTCGCCGAGGAGCGTGTCACGGAAGAGGCCGTCGAGCATGGCTTGCAGTTCCTCGACGCTCGTGTCCCGTGCTGTCTCCGGCAGTCCGAGGTCCGTAATCGTCTGAATCGGCCACGAGTCGTAGGCGACAGAGTTCGACAGGACCAGCCGGTCGACGGCGTCGGGCGTCCGGGCAGCGTAGCGCAGACCGACGCCGCCGCCGAGGTCGTGGCCGACGAAATCTATCGTCTCGAACCCCAGCTTGTCGACGAGGTGGCGGACCGCCATCTCCTGGGCGCGGATCGACCGGTCGAAGCCGTCGTGCATCGCGGAGTTCCCGTAGCCGACCATGTCCGGCGCAATTACCCGGCGTTCCCTCGCGACAGTATCGAACTGCCGACGGAACAGGTACGAATTCGTCGGGATGCCGTGGAGGAACACCACGGGATCGCCGGTGCCTTCGTCCCGGTACGCCATCTCGAGGTCGTGGTCGTCGACCGTGACCGTCGCGCTGTCCTGTGTTGCCGTCCATTCGTCGTAAGATGGTGTCATCGTTCAGGCTCCCTCGTGAGGACTTCTCGGAAGACCGGCAAAGGCATACTGCCTATGCTGATAGGGGGCGTATCGCATGGACCCGCTGGGTGTGCACCACCCGTATCACACGGTCGAACCGGCAGGACCGGAGAACGCTAGCGCTCGAGAGTGTCGTCGAACAGTCGACCGAGGACCTTCTCCTGGGCAGTCCGGATGTGCTGGCTGAACGTCGGCTGCGCGATGCCGAGTTCGTCCGCACACTCCTCGGCGGTGCTCCCGCGTGGCCAGCTGAAGTAGCCACGCAGGTAGGCGGTCCGGAGCACCTCGTGTTGTTTGTCAGTGAGCTGGTCGGCCAGCGTCGTGTGGACCCCGCGTTCGGTCCGGATCGGAATGGGTTCCTCGGACCTGCGGCACGCCGCGAGAGTCGACCGCGAATGACAGTTGCGGAACTGCTCGACTACCTGCCTGACGTCGACGTGGGCAGGAACGTCGGCCAGAACGGAACCGACGCCCTCCTCTGCCGACACCGACCGGGCGATCGCTCCCGTGTCGGCGAGAGTCGTCGTCACACACGGTCCGGAAACCACGAACTCGAAGAGAGCACCGCCGACACCGCGGCTGATGAGGCGCGCTTCGTCGATGGCAGTCGACTCTTCGACCAGGGACAACACGCGGTTTGGTGCCACCCCTTCCACGGTGAAATACTCGAGCAGTCGGTCGTCGGACCGGTTGACCAGGTGTTCGAGTTTGACCCGACAGTCGGCGACTGCGGACGCGTCGATGAAAAAACAGTCCCGGTCGCGGAGTTCTAGCTCGAGTTCCACGGCCGAACCGGTCGGCTCGGTCGTCGTCATTCCCATGGTAAATAAAGACAATCAGCTGAAGTAATACGTTGGGGGGAAACGCAGGTGAGGTGCCAGACCGACCTCGCCGTCGCGGCGGGCACGCGTCAAATCAAGCACCCGGGACACTGTGTGGCTTCAGGTCGACTGCAACTGCGCCACAGATTTTTTATAGCCGCTTACGACTGTCGGAATATGACAGACGATTCGTCAGTAGAGGAGTACGAAGTCGTCGTTGTCGGGGGCGGTCCCGCCGGAATGTCGGCTGCGCTTTACAGTACGCGACTCGGTCACAGGACAGCAGTCGTGACCCGCGGCGGCGGCCGCGCGGCGATGATGCAGGAGGTCCACAACCTCATCGGTGTGCGAGAGGAGACGAGTGGCGGCGAGTTACTCGCGACCGGGCAGGAGCAACTGGAGGCGTACGGCTGCGACATCCACCGCGATATGGTGTCGTCCTGTTCGCACGACGGCGACAGAATCCGTCTCGACGGAAACAGCGGGGAGTACGCGGCGGAGGCCATCGTACTGGCGACGGGGTTCAACGACGTCCGCCCGGAACCACCGCTCCCCAGGACCGGTCGGGGGTTGCATTACTGCCTGCACTGTGATGCACACATGTTCGTCGACGAGCCGGTCTACGTGATGGGCCACAGCGAGAGTACGGCCCACGTGGCAGGGATCATGCTGAACTTCACCGACGAAGTCGATATACTCACCCGCAGCGACGAGCCGGGCTGGAGCGAGAAGACAGCCAACGTGCTCGAACGGCATCCGATCGATATCGTTCACGAGGATGTAACCGGTGTGCAAAACGGCGAGGACGGGTGGCTCGAGGCGCTCGAGTTCGCGGACGGGACCGTTCGCGAGTACAGGGGGGGGTTCGCGATGTACGGTGCGGAGTACAACAACGGGATCGCCCGAGAACTCGGATGCGACATCAACGACGACGGGACGATCGAGGTCGGGGACCACGGCGAGACGTCAGTCGAGAACGTCTATGCAGTCGGTGACTGTACGCCGGGACACAACCAGCTCCCGATCGCACTGGGGCAGGGTGCCAGGGCCGGCATCGATATCCACTTCCAGTTGCGCGAGTTCCCCCGCGACCCCGACGTGCTCGACGAACAGGGACCGGTCCGGTCCGAGGAGGTGCCGGGGATTCCCGACGAACTCCTCGAACAGGCCGTCGACTTCCACACGTACGGCGAGTGAACCGGGGGAGGATCGGGCACCTCCCGGCCGCCACCGGGACGGTTCGCTCGACGGTCGGTAGCTGCGGCGTTGCCGCCAGGAATCCGCATTACTCCGGCGTAAGTGGTAGTTATATCGGTGCAGGACCAGTACTGTTGACGTATGACCGAAGACTCCGAGTTGACGGCACCGGAACTCGAGCGCAGTGACCTCCTCGTGCTCGAGGAAGACAGATTCACGACGGGCAACGTCGCACTCGTGACGGGCGCGGCGTCGGGCATCGGGCAGGCGACTGCCGTCGCACTGGCCACCAACGGCCTCACCGTCGTCGGGGCTGACATCGACGTCGAGGGGATGGACGAGACTGGTGTGATAGTCGACGAGTTCGGCGCACCCGGGGAGTTCCATCCGGTCGAGACCGACCTCACGGACGAGGGAGACGTCGACGCTGTCGTGGAGGCGGCAGCGGCGGAGGGGGACCTGCGCTACGTCGCCAACATCGCGGGGATGCAACACATCGACTCTATCGCTGACTTCCCGATGGGGCAGTACGACCTGTTGACCGACATCATGCTCCGCGCCCCGTTCTACACGGCGAAGAAAGCGATCCCCCACATCAAAGCGACCGACGACGGCGTCGGTGCGATCGCGAACATGTCTTCGGTCCACGGGCACTACGCCACGAAGGCAAAGCCCGCGTACATCACTGCCAAACACGGCATCACGGGACTGACCCGGGCCATCGCCGCCGAGGGCGAGGGGAACCTGCGCGGCTTCTCCGTCTCCGTCGGCTACGTCCTGACACCGCTGATGGTCAACCAGGTCGCCGACACCGCCGAGGAGCGGGGCATCTCCGAACAGGAAGTCATCGAGGACGTCATGCTCGGGCAGGCACGCAAAAAGGAGATGATGACGCCGGCGGAGGTTGCAAACCTGTTCACGTTCGGGCTCTCCAGCCACGGCGACCACCTCAACGGGGCCGACCTGCTCTGGGACGGCGGGTTCACGAACACGTACGCATG
Source organism: Halovenus sp. (assembly GCA_036625385.1). Classification (GTDB taxonomy): domain Archaea; phylum Halobacteriota; class Halobacteria; order Halobacteriales; family Haloarculaceae; genus Halovenus. Next base: position 5,845 of record JAZKTU010000121.1, read on the forward strand.
AGAGCGAGCAAGCGCTGCTTGCACGCGAGGAACGACCGATGAGCGAGGAGCGCACGAAGGTCGCCATCGCCTGCCAGGGTGGCGGGAGCCACACGGCCTTCACAGCGGGCGTCCTGCAGAAACTGCTCGGGGAGTGTGACTGGGACGGGGAGTACGAACTTGTCGGTATCAGCGGCACCTCCGGCGGCGCGTTCAACGCGCTCGCGGCGTGGTACGGGCTGTTGACCGGTGACGAAGAGAAAGCACAGGAACTGCTCGAAAATATCTGGGAGGATCTCTCGGCCAGGGAGACGACGGATCGGCTGCTCAACAGCTGGGTTCGGACGCTGAACAAACTCCAGGATAACGGGGCACCGTTCCCCCAGTTCAGCCCCTACCAGGTCCCGGGCGAGGAGATCGGCAAGGAGCGCATCCGGGAGGTTCTCGAGACACATATCGACTTCGAGGCGATCGCGGCCCTGTGTGAGTACGACGCGCCGGAACTCGTCGTGGGGACGGTAAACGTCAACGCCGGCGGGTTCGAGACGTTCGTCAACGAGGCGGTCACGCCGGAGGCAGTACTCGCCTCGGCAGCCGTCCCGAACACCTTCCAGGCCGTCGAAATCAACGGGCACTACCACTGGGACGGGCTGTTCTCCCAGAATCCGCCGATCAGCGACCTGATGCACACCCCACCGGACCGCAAGCCGGACGAACTGTGGGTCATCCAGATCAACCCCCAGACGTTCGAGGGGGAGCCGACGACGCTCGAAGAGATCGCCGACCGGCGCAACGAACTTTCGGGAAACATCTCCCTGAACCAGGAACTTGCCTTCGTCGAGCAGGTCAACGAGTGGGTCGAGGATGGGAGACTCCCGCCGGAGGAGTTCGCGACGACAGACATCCACCGCATCGGGATGACCGAACGCTTTGGCGCCGCGACCAAAGTCGACCGCGACCCCGAATTCATAACGGAACTGATGAAACTCGGCCACGAGCACGCCGGGGAGTTCCTCGACGGGAAATGACGGTAGCACTGGGCCGGGTGGCGTCTCCTGCCGGCGGAGTCGAGTAGCGCACGGGTACCGGCTGGATCAATGGCGGTAACCAAACACAGCAGTCCGTCTCATAGTGATTAGTGCGACTGTTTACCGGTTCTTCACCACCCCGGGGTGGTGAGAGACCGGTAACGACTCGCACTAATCACTATCAGTCGGTACGGTCGGTGAGCGAAGGAACGACGTATCTGTATCCCAGGGAGGTAAGCGCCCCTAGCGAAAGCCCCCAGGCGAGATGACTCACGAGGAGTCGGCGAGAGAAGTTGGGAACGGTGGCAGGGATATCGACCAGCCGTAGCCAGACCGGCGCGACGAAACTGGCAGCGACGGCCCAGACGACGATACTCCAGACGACACCGATGATGACGTAGATGCCGACGGTGTCCCGGTACCGGGTAAGCGAAATCGAGAGGATACCGACGTACATGAACCCGAAGACGATGCTGTGAAACTCGTGTGTGAGCCAGCCGATGACGGGATCGACAGTCCCGTAGAAGATGCCGATGCCGGCAACAGAGCCACCGAGCAATTCGGACGTAATACCGTAGGCGATCCCGGCAACGACCGCCGCAAGACACGTGACCACGAGATGCGGAGCGGCAGGGCGCACGCCGGTCAGATCCGACCGAGTTGGCCCCTGGTTTGTGACGTCCGTCGTCACTTGTGGCAGGGTCACAGTGACCGTCGTGCCGCGATTGCCGACGTCCGTATCGATGTGCCCGCCGTAACTCTCGACGAGCAACCGGACGATGTTGAGGCCGAACCCGACGTTGGGGTTGTCGAACTCTTCGATATCGCCGGTTTCGAGAAGTGACTGCTGGGTTTCCGGGAGTCCCGGGCCCCTGTCGTCGATGCGGACGCTGACGGTGGTCGGTGTCGTTTCGACAGTGACAGTCGGCGCGTCGTCGTTGCCGTGGACGATAGCGTTTTCGAGCAGGTGGGTGAAAACGAGCGGCAGTCGTTCGTTCGTATAAACTATCAGATCCGCCGGGATGGAATCGACCGAGACGCTCGCGTTCGGATACCTGTCACGGATCGTCTCGACACTCTCGCAGAGGCTCTCGCCGAGGTCGCGCGGGACTCGGGACGACCCCCGACTGCCGGTCCGTTCGGTGAGGTATTTCACCTCTTCGATAGTCTGCTCGATATGCTTCGCGCGTTCGTCGATGACGGTCATGCCCTCCGGATTCTCGCTGGGATCGACGCTAGCGTAGCCACGGATCGCCGCTACGGCGTTGAGTATCTCGTGGCGGAGCAGTCGGTTGAGTGTCACCAGACGGTTTGTCTGTTGCTGGAGTTCACTGCGTTGTCGGCGGTTGCGTGACGCATACAGGCCGGTGAGCGTACCGCCGATACTCCCGCCGATGAGGAAATTCGAGAGGTACGTCTGCGACCGGACAGTCGTCAGATCCACCACGCCGTCCGTGGACGAGCCGAGGAGCGTGAGCACGACCAGAACGAGCATCGTCCCGAACCCGACAACACACCAGACTGTCGTCGTCCGAACCATGGCTGGATCGACATCCGCGACGGCCAGTGCCATACCGAACGCCGCCAGTCCGAGACCGACTACCAGCGGGACGACACCTGCCAGATAGAACTGGACGGGATTCTCGTAGAGCGCGAGGGTGACGGTAAACCGCGTGAGAAAGAACGCGAGGCCAGCGACGACGAACCCGCCGTAGTTGAGGCGTCCCCCCATCTACTCGTATCTAACTCCAGTACATGAAAAACGTGGTGATACCGCCGGGGCCATACGGAGGAGCGGTTGGCGAAGCCCGTGTGTGACCCGAACGGCGGATAATCTGTCCTCCTCTATTACTCTGCGTCTGGCGCGGGAGAATTCACAGCATCCAGAGCCTCCCACCGACGACGAGCTTTATATCAAATATATAATAGGTTGTTGGCGGCGATCGCGTACAAGAACGGCGTGACGCAGACCGAACGTGCAGAGTGGCACGACACCGGGCGAAGAACGATCTACAGCTGGTTGATGCGACTTGATACGGACGGACCGCTTGAGCAAGCTGTATCAGATGCTCATCGATCCGGGAGAAAAAGAAAGCTCTCAGAATCACGGCAAAAAGAATTCGAACAAACCGTTCACGAACCTCCTGAAGAGGTCGGGATCGACGCGCCAGCGTGGACGCCGGCGCTCGTCCAGGAATTTCTTGAAGAAAACTACGGCGTCGAGTACTCCTATCCGAGTTGTCGGCGGTTACTGAAAGAGGCTGGATTGAGATATCAAAAGCCACGGCGCACAGCCGCCGAAGCCGAAGAATTCGACGAAGAAGCGTTCCACGACGAACTCAAAGAAAACGAGCGGAGATGGACGCCACAGTAGTCTCAGTACCTCACAAAGTTCGGTACTGACAACCGCGACCGCACCCGCAAACAAA
>JAZKTU010000122.1:0-9252 GCA_036625385.1 Halovenus sp.
ACGTGTTTTATAATTTTTGTATGAACTCTATAGGAGTTTTTTGCACTTGGAGCTTCGAGATTTTCGCGGTATTATTTCTTAGATATGAACTTTATAGCTTCTTTCGATAATTTTTCTCTCAATTTTCGTCATCTTCTTCCTATTTTTATTAAGGTGCGGCCGACTCCCGATAAAAATAAATTTATGTAATGTTTTAGTATAACTCTGCCATCACAAGGGCTGGATTGAGAAGGGCACACGGGATCCGTCCCTCGACGGCGTTCGCTTCCGATCACCTTGTTCGGGGTCGGTCCGAACGCCCCGGACCCGGGCCTGCTGTGGAACCGTCTCGGATCGGTCAGGCCACGGCGAAAGGTCGCGCGGCGCCGCGGGCGCGTCAGTCTGCCCATCTCGATGGACCAGCCCCCGAGGGATAGCCCCGGGCCACAGCGCATGCCGGTCGATAATGGGGCCGGTCATCGGTGGCTAACACATTTCGTGCTATCCGCCCACAACATGGGCCAGCCCGGCGACGCGTTACGGGGCATCGCCTCCGGTGAACGCGGACAACTGTTGGTCGGTCGTTCCCTCGAGCGCACGCTCCAGGCGGCTGCGGTCCCAGCCCAGCGGGGCGACAATGCTGTGCGCCGCCCGGAGCGCCAGGTCGACGTAATAGCTTGTGTCGTAGGTTGTCGGCGACTCGTGGGCCAGTTTCACTCGGTCGCGTGACCGCCGGTCGTCATCGACGACCACGTACCGGACATCTTCGCCGGGATGGCGCGTCAACCCCTGGTTGGCCGCCCGTTCGAGCGCGGCCACCGTCTGTGTCCGCTGGGTGTACTCCGTCCGGGCCTTCGAGGCACGAGTCGTGATGACCAACTCCGCAGGTGAGACCTGCTCGCACCGGAGTCGACTCACCGCGCGTGCCAGGCGGCGGGCCACGGCCTCGGGTGTCCGGTGCGCGTCAACCAGCCGGATCAACTCACGCTGGAGTGCTTCGATAAAGCGCGGTGTGCTCCGCTGGCGGGCTTCGATCCCCCGAAGCTTGTATGCGTCTTCGTCGGCTACTTTGCCGAAATATTTCGTCAGCGCGCCAGCGTCCCCGTCCCGACGGGGGACGAAACAGACCCACTCGAAGTGGTTCTCGACTTCCAGTGGGATGGCTACGGTGTCGGAGATGGCCTCGACGAGTTGCGGAAGTGGTGTCTGCTCGCTGTCCGCGATGGGTTGGACCCAAAGACTATCCACGATTCCATGGACCACCCGCCACCCACCGTCCTCGAGTCTCTCCTTCGCGTCCAGCAGGATCTCCCGCGCGAAGGCGTTGATCGCTTCGTGACACTCGATGCGACCGAACTTCGCGTTCCGATACCCCTGATACCCGAAACAGGAGACGAGGATCCACTTCAGGGCATCCGAGCGCGCTTGCAGGCGCTCGCGTTCGTCGGGATCGTCGGTGGTTGCCAGCTGTTCTTTGATCGCCGCCCGGTCGCTGATGATCGGCTCGAGTACGTCGGGGATGAAGCCCGGGCGGTCACAGATGCTGTACCCGATGCCCGGCACGTCCTCGGTCTCGTGACAGTCACAGCAGACCGTCTCCGGACTGATATTGTACTCGCACATGACGTTGGGATAGAGCGAGCCGAAGTCGACCTCGACGACGTCCTCGTGAATGCCGACATCTGGTGCGAAGGTGAATCCGCCACGGTCGGCGGTATGGAGCGTCTCGACCGACTTGAACTGTTCTGGCGCCCACTTGTTCCAGGGGATGAGGACATCACGGCTGAGGGCCTCCCGGACCTGGATGGCGGTGAGGATCGTGCCGATACTCCCCCAGGCAGTCTCCTGCAGGGGCCGCCAGGAGCGTTCAACCAGGTCGAGCAAGCCGGGGATCCCCGACTCGTCGAGCAGGAAGCTGTTCGCCCGGTCGATGGTCGCTCGGCCGGGCACCCGGTACCGGGCCGGCGAGTGGCCGACCTGCCCGTAGCTCTCGTAGGTGTTCGCGCCAGCCAGCTGCTTGTACCCGGAGACACGGCCCAGCTGGAGTGCATCGACGCCGTGCTCGCTTGCTTGCTGATAACAGAAAGGGACCACCCGGGCGGTCGAACAGCAGAGGACGTCGGGGTCGCGCTCGACGAGGAGTCGGTCGAGTGTCTCCAGGACTGCGACGGGGCCGTCCCCGAGCGAGTCCCCGTCAGCAGTGAGTGCAGTGACGTCGCCGTCTGTGAGGGCGGTCTCTGGAACGGCGAGGTCGAGGACATCCAGCTCCCGGGCCGGGACGGGCCGGGTCCCGGTCTCGACACAGTAGCGGAATTGTGGCGCCAGGTCGACGTTGTAGAGCCGAACGGTTCCAGGAGCGCCGTCCGCCGGTTCGTGTCGATGGCGGACCTCCCGCGCCAGCGTCCGGACCTCCGTTGCTCGTTCCAAGTCGACTCGCAGGACGGACCTCCGCTCCTGAGCGTCGAGGGAAGGATACCACTTCTCGAAGCCAGTGTTAGTGACCTTCGGGTCAGTCCGAAGCGTGGCCCGGAGCATTTCTAGCGCGTCCGCGGGGCCGTCGACATAGCAAGCCGGCGTGTAGGACTCGTTCACTCGCCGTTCGATACCATCCGCTGTAGCGTGCCACGCTCGGACCGTGCCGTCGTCGAACTCGCAGGTGAGCAGTGGCACGGCTAGTCCCTCTGACTCTCTTCGGACCCGTCGAGTCGCTCCCGGAGCTGGCGGAGTTCGTGCTCGTGGGCCAGCAGGATCGAGAGGAGGACCGCGACTTCGGGGTTGGTGGCATTGTGATACCCCGCCGCGTCGGCGTGGGCACGGGCGTGGTCGAACAGGTGGTCGAAGTCCGCAGTGTACTCCCGGCGGAGCCCACGCCGGAAGCTCTGGTGTTGCTCGGCAAAGCGGTCGAGGAAGTCCCGGTAGGTCGGGTTGGTCCGCCCCATCGTTACCCCTCCACCGCAAACTGCAGTGGTTGCGCATCGACCGGGATGGCTGGCCTGTCCCCGACGGCCCCGACCAACTCCACCCAGTAGGGGATGGTCGTCTGCCAGGCGCCATCCTGCCAGTAGACCGTCGTCTCGATATCCGCGCCTTCGAAGCGATAGCCCATCCCGGTCCGCTCACACTGGAGCTGCCGGTCGGCGCGTGTGGCGAGCGTGTCCGCGAAGTCGTCGGCTGTGGTATCAGTCACGAGCACTGGGATGTCGTAGGCATCGGCCACGACAGCAAGCGCATCAGCGACACTCCCGATGAACGCGTCGGCCTCGTGGTCGAGGACGTCGTCGTCGCGATACAGCGAAGGCAGGTTCGGGAGGATGATGCCCCCCGCCCGTGGCGTGACTCTGTTGATGACGCGCTCGACGAGTGAGACGTGCTGGTAGGCGGTGAATGCCCGGGCGATCCGGAGCCGAGACACGACCCGCTCATCGGGGGCGAGCGCGTGGAGCGTATACGTCGAGGCGGTGTTCCGTGCATCGACCCAGTAGACCGGACCCGTCCAGGTTGCTGCATTGTGCAGGGCGACCTGGTGCAGCGCCGTCGACCGCGGGCCGGGGACGGTGAGGTGAGTCACTCCCGGCTCGAGTGTGGGGAGCTGGTCACCCGGCCGCCCGGTAGGACGTGGCTGTTCGCCAGGCATTACTCGGCAGCCTCCAGACCCATTTCGGTGACCGTCTCGTGGACCCAGTCGGGGAGGTCGGGTTCGGTGGCGATGCCCGAGACCGCGTTGGTCGCCAGAACTTCCACAGTCCGCCCGCCGTGGATACCGAACGCCCAGCGCTCGGTCTTGTCCTCGTGGTTGAGTTCGATGCGGCCGTCGTATTCCGCCCCCGGAGCGTCAGTCCACACGGAGATGTGCACCCGGCTCCCGTCGACCCGCCTTGTTGTCTGCTGTGCGCGCCCGCTCGTGCGGTGAAGTGTCCGCATGGACGAGTCGATGGGTGCCCCCGTATAGGCTCAGGCGCGCAGATTTCCGGATCCGGGGGTCGTAGACGCCGAATCGGAGGAATGACGCCGGAGAGGCCCTGCAACGCCGGAGCCGGGAACCGGAAACGCGATTTCCGGAAGGAGTGCCGTCTGGCGATTGCCGGATTTCCGGTTCCCGTAAGCTGTCAGTCACCACACGATAGCGTCTACAGGAGTGTGGGTGTAGTCGGTCGTGGAGCTCCCCTGTCGATGCTCCACTCGTTAATCGACCAAGCGGTAGTGGACCCCCCTGCCCCGGCCAGCCTGTTCGATCAGGTCGTACCGTTCGAGTGCGTCCAGATACTGTCGCCGGCGGCGCTTCCCCCGTGGGTCCTGCACCCGCTCTTCGTAGGCGGTGTACAGCGCTTCGGCCGCGATATCCTCGTGAGCGCGGATGATCTCGTAGAGTGTCCGCTGGTGGGTGCCCATCGACCGGACGCGCTGCTCGCGGACGTCGGCGCGGGCATCGGCCCGCACCTCTGCCACGAGGTCGACGGTGATGTCACACCCCTCAGTGCGAGCCCGACGAGCCGCCCGCCGCAGCAAGGCGATCCCATCCCGAGCGTTACCGCTTGCATGATCCGCCACGTAGTCGATGACGCCATCCGCGACCCGTCCGCGGTCGAGGCCGTGTTCGATGCGGTAATCGAGGATGTCCACCATCTCGTCGTGGGTGTAGGCCTGCAACCGGAGGACGTCGAACGAGCGGAGCCGGCTTCGGGTCTGTGATTGCAGATCAACCGCGCTAAACAGGTCATCCTCGCTGATCGAAATCGCCACGACCGTCACGCCCTCGATGGCGTACAGCGCCCGCAGGAGCTCGAAGTCGCCCAGGACGTCACACTCGTCGATGATCGCCAGCAGTTGGTCGTCCGTGCCGAGGCCGTCACGGAGGATGTCGAAATAGTAGCCCCGTGGCGTCCCATCCGGTCGACGCGCTCCGAGGCCGGCGTCACGAACGAGCGTGGAGAGGACAGCCGTCGGCGTCGGGTCGGAAATGCAGTTCACATACCCCCGCCGCAACGCAAGCGTCTCCTGTTCGAGTTGGTCGGCCACGTATTTCGCGAGGGTGGTCTTCCCGCTGCCGCTGGGCCCGAAGATGAAGACGTCTTGTCCCGACAGCCCCCGGGCCATCGGCTGCAGACTCGACGCCAGCGCGTCGGTCTGTCCCTCCCGGTGGTAGAGGTCGTGGGGGATGTAATCGTCCTGGAGGGCGCGGGCGTCGGTGATCATGACAGTAGCTGCAGTGCAAGAAGGCCTAAATGGTCGCCAGATAGGGTGAAAGTGAAACTAACCGGCAGAGGACCTCGCTGTCCCGGTCTGCTCTGTCTGTGACCTCGCAGTACTCACACCCGCCCGTCGAACGTGAGCAGCCACTGCCACGGAATCAGAACTCGGTAGTGCGCGGCGACGGCGAGTGGGATGGCCGATGTATTTTCGCCGCGAAAAATACCCGTGTTAGCCCGTGGTGGGTGTCCGGCAGACACCGCTCGCCGCGATAGTCCGCCCCCGTTCGAGAGACCGGTCGAAGGCGAGGACACGAGACGGCGGGTGTACGGGGCGGTGCGACATGCACGGGAGCCGGTGACGGCGGTGCTCGGTCACCTCACTCCTCGAAGAATTCCCGGACCCGCTCCTGAGTTTCGTCCTCCTGGTAGGCGGCGATCGCGTGATGGATGGCCTGCTGCATCGCCTCGTCGAGATTGTCCGGCCGGACGGAGTGGACCTGGCGCTTGGCCAGCCCGTGAACGTACGTGGGTTTCGCGGCGAGTGTCGCCTCGAGGTCGGCGAGCGCAGCCTCGAAGGCATCCTCGTCGTGGACCTCTTCGACGAGACCGGCGTTCATCGCCCGCTGGGCGTCGATCGTCTCGCTGGTCATGACCAGGTATTTCGTCAGTCCCTCGCCGATGAAGGAGGGGAGCTTCTGGGGGCCACCCAGGTCCATGGCGAGCCCCATCTCGGATTCCGGGAGGCCGAACTCGGCGGTCCGGCTGGCGATGCGGATGTCACAGGCGATAGCCAGTTCGAGGCCGCCACCGAGGACGTGGCCCTCGAGGGCAGCGACGACCGGCGCGTCGAAGGCCTCGACCGACCGGAGTGAGTCGTGGATCGGCTCCAGCTCGTCGCGGACCTCCAGCGGGTCCATCTCCGCCCACTCCGGGACCCCGGACATGTCGACGCCCGCCGAGAAGTTCCCGCCGGCACCGCGGACCGTGACGCCGTCAAGAGTCTCCGTACGTAGGTCGTCGAACACGTCCCCGACCGCGTCGAACATCTCGCCGGTCAGCGCGTTTGCCTTCGACGGACGGTCGAGCAACAGTGTCGCCCAGTTGTCAGCGCGTTCGACGGTAATATGCTCGGTCATAGCACTCTTTCCAAGACAACGGTGTTAGCACTTTCCCAGCGAGAACTGCCGTTAGGGTATCGGTCGGGAATGTCCTACGAGCGCTTCCGTCGAGAGGCTCGCGGACTCGGCGAAGACGATGTGTGAATTGAAAGTTCGAACGGAACCTGATTGCAAGCAACACACACGAGAACGGGACGGCGGCAAGGGAGGGTAGCAACCAAGACAACTCGCGGTCATTTCGGTTTCTTGAGAAGAAGCCTAGGCCGGGATTTGAACCCGGGCTCTCGTCCTTACCAAGGACGCGCTTTACCGCTAAGCTACCCAGGCGCACTCTGGGGTTGCCACGAATCGTCTTTAGGGGTTTCGATCCGCGCCGGTCGGGTGGTTCAGTCGTCGACCGAAGTGGGGACGCCTTCGCTTGCGGGGCCCTCAGCGGCGAGCGTCCGGAGGGAGTCGCCGACCCGTTCGGCGAAGAACTGGTCCGCGGGCGGGAATCCCGCTTCGTCGGCGAGGCCGGCTGCGAACTCCCGGAGCCGGGGGGTGGCGTGGCCGCCGGCGGCGGTCGTTCCCGCGATGACGGCGAGTTCGAGCACGTCGGCCTCGAGGTTCCGGTCGAGGCCGGGGTCGTCGGTCTCCCGGCGGACGGTCTGGTCGCGGCCGAACGCGCGAACCGTCTCGACGGCGGCGTCGGCCGCCTCCGTTCGCGCGAGGAGGTAGAACCCCCGGGCGACGAGGACGTCGGCCGCGAGGATAGCGAGGTCGCCCCCGTCGCGGTCGCCGGTCTCCCAGGGCTCCTCGTGGGAGAGCTGGCGGGTGAGCGCGAGCCCCTCGTAGATGAGCTGGACGCCAGCCCCCCGTCGAGTGACGGGGTCCAGCGACGGCTCGTCGGGGTCGACCGTCCGGTCGGTCACCGCCTCGACGCTCCGGAGCGTGAGTGCCCCGGGCACCGCCGACCCGGCGGAGAGCTGCTCCTCGAGGCGTTCGCGGAGCCTGACGGGGCTGATATCCTCGACAGCCCCAAGCGCTGCCCGACGCACCGCCGCGGCTTCCTGCATCGGTAACACATTGGGTCGGCAGGGGCAAAGACCTTTGGAAACGCCACCCCCCACGGCCGCCGGCAAAGCCTGCCCGACCGTCGCTCGCTGCGGACCGAAACGGCTGAGTGGGTCGCCGACCGAACGGGGGTGAATGGAGGAGTGTTCGTACTGCGGGCAGTCGTTCGACGACGAGGAGGCCTACCTGGCTCACCTCGCGGACGAACACGAGGGGGAGCTGAGCGCCATCGACCGCCGGCGCGTCGAGGGGCACGAGGCCGAGCGGGAGGGGGGCGGTCTCCCGACGGGGCCGCTAGTGCTTGGCGTCGTCTTCGGCGTGGCCGTCTTGCTCGTCGTCTACGTGACCCTCTTCATGGGCAGCGGCGCGAGTGGCGCCGACGTCGGCCAGGTCGGGACCGCCCACGGACACGGGACGATCAACGTCACCGTCGACGGAGAGACCCTCGATTTCAGCCGCGACCGGTACCAGGTCAGGGAGACCGGTAACCGGCGCTTTCACTTCGAGGGCGGGACAGCCGTCTGGCACAAACACGCCACCGGCATAACGGTCGAGTACGCTCTGAACGTCCACGGGATCCAGGTCAGCGAGGACAGCGTCACCGTCGACGGGACGACCTACCGGGCCAGTGACCCCGGGACCGAGGTCATCGTCGAGGTGAACGGCGAATCCGTCGACCCCGGTGAGTACGTCATCCAGGGGGCGTCTTCAGCGAGTGCCGCCGAACAGGGCGACCACATCCGGGTCATCGTCCGGACGAACGGCTCCTGAGCTATCGTCCAGCGCGTCCTCGCCCGCCCGACTGGCCGGTCCCTCGAGCCCGACTAGCCGGGCCTCAGTACAGCGGGTCCGGCCCTGGCGGGAAGGCCCGCTTGTGGGCGCTTCGCTCGTACATTTCGCGGACCCGTTCGACGACCGACTCCTCGAGACGCAGGTGGCGGGCCGTCGCCGAGACCGAGAGCGGCCCGTCGACGTGGAGGGCGAGGATAGCATCGAGCGTGTCGTAGTCGAGCCCGAGCTCCTCCTCGTCGGTCTGGTCGGCCCACAGCTCCGCGCTCGCGGTCTTGCTGGCCAGGTCCTCGGGGACGCCGAGGTGGCGGGCCAGCTGGCGGACCTGCTGTTTGTAGAGGTTCGCGATGGGCAGACAGTCCACGGCGCCGTCGCCGTACTTCGTGAAATAGCCCACGAGCGCTTCGGACTTGTTGCCCGTCCCGAGGACGAGCCCGTTGTCGCGGTTGGCGACGAAGTAGTTGAACACTGAGCGCACGCGGGCGCGGGTGTTCCCGATGGCGACCTGCTCCGGCTCGTCGGCCGGGGCCTCTGTGGGGTCGGTGCCGGGTGCGGCCTCGATGATGGCGTCGACGACCGGTCCGATCTCCACGACGTCGTACTCGATGCCGAGCAGTTCGCTGGCGACCCGCTCCGCGTCGCTCATGTTGCCCTCGCGGTTGACCTCGCTGGGGAGGACCAGCCCGTACACCGAATCTTCCCCGAGCGCTTCGACGGCGAGGTGGGCGGTGAGCGTGCTGTCGATCCCACCAGAGAGGGCGATGACCGCAGTGTCGACGCCGGCGGCATCGACCTGTGTGGCGATGAAGTCGGTGATGTGCTCGCGGTGGCGTTCGAGTTCCGACTCGGAGAGGGTAAGGTCCAACGCCCGCTCCGTCGTCGTGCGTGACATACGTGTCTGGAGGGGCTGGACGGACTAATACCCCCTGACGGGTCGGCGAGGCTGGACGCACGTCGAATTTCCCGAAGCGCTACACTCAAGTGGGCCACCCGGGAAACAAAAAGTGAGCGCCGGTGGCGAGCAGTTCCGAGGGAACTGCGAGCCTCGGGGCGAACGAGTGAAACGAGTGAGCGCCGGTGGTCTAGTGGTAGGACATGAGCTTCCCAAGCTCATAGCCCGGGTT
>JAZKTU010000123.1:0-9245 GCA_036625385.1 Halovenus sp.
TCACTATGAGACGGGCTGTCCCATTCCGGGGGAACTCGACTCCCCGGAGTGTCGAATAGCGATACGAACGGACAGCCGGTACACCGGACGGGTCGTCCTCACGGATGACCTCGAGAACGGTAGTTGGGGTTGGCGGTGCTTTCACCGGAATCGCGACGGTCTCGGAGCCACACTCGAAAACGCTGCGGTCGCCGTCGTAGACATCCTCATCGCGCAGGGAACCGATGGCCGCCTGGATCCCGTGATCACGTTCGAACACCGCCGGCAGAAACGTGATCGCCAGACTGAGACCGGTGTTGATACTGCCGGCTGCCCCATTGTGAACGAATTCGCCACCCCGGGGTAGCGAATATCTTTACGAACGTACAGCCGGCAGTATGAGCATGATGCGCGGGGACTGTCGCTCCAACCCGACGAAGAGCAGACCGAAAAGTCTCAACTGCATTGCCCGAGTTGCTGTTGGCGGTAGACGGGGATACCCAGGTATTCCCGCGGGTGTCGTTCAAACATAATTCCGCTTTGCACACCATTCCGAAGTCTGTGGCCGACATCATCGGTCGTTGTTCGCCTCGACGTCTCCCGAGCTAGTGTAACTATCACATTATATAAATAAAAATTAAAGTCATCCCGGAACATTACTTCTGATTGTCAGTATGCTTTCACAGAAACGGGTGAATTTAAAAAACGCACTGCTCATTACTGCGACTGCGATTCTGGGTGTCGGACTGGTTGGATTCACGGTCGGGACGGTCGTGGCAGAAACCGCAGAAGACGAACCGAACGACGATTTCGACACTGCACAGGACATATCTGAGGGTGAAATAGCGGGTGAAATCATCGATGGTGAGTCGGATTTCTACCGGCTCGAGGCAAATACCACCGATGCACTGGATGTGGAGGCGACGGCGGACAGTGGTGATATCGACCTGCGGATCTTCGACTCGAATCGGGACGAGGTAGTGAGTGCAACTGGATTCGCGAGTGATAAGCGCGTTACGGCCAAGGTACCCGAAACCGGGACGTTTTTCATCGAGGTCGCGGGCAAACAGCGGCAGACGACGACCGAATACACGCTGCGTGTGGACAAAGTGACGCCGACTGAAAACGACCAGTTCGCCCCAAACGACGGTTTCGAGTCGGCAGCAGCTATCGAAGACCAGTTCTCGAACGCAAAGATTTGGGGGGGAGAGTCGGATTTCTACCGCGTCGGTCTGAACGCCGGCGAGGGATTAGAAGTGGAGGCGACGGCGGATAGCGGGGACATCGATTTGCGGATCTTCGATCCGGATCGCGAGGAAATAAAAAGCGCTACTGGATTCTCAGGTAATAAAAATCTGATGATCAGAGCAACCGACACAGGGAATTACTTTGTCGAGGTCGCGGGCAAACAGCGGCAGACGACGACCGCATACGAACTCCAGAGCAATCAGACGGGTAGTTTCGACGTACCGTCGGTGTCTGATTATGCCGACAGTGACGGAGTCGTCACGACCGACGGCTTGCGTGAGGCGATTGATGACTGGCGGAGTGATGACATAGGGACGAGTCTCCTACGTGATGTGATCGACGCGTGGCGGAGTGGCGACCCAGTCGGGTGATAGCGTTCCCCGCTGACTCCATGCTCCGTACTCGGCAGCCAATCTCAAACAGCATCTTCTCGAGTGTCTCCGCGGGTGAACTGTACGTGGACTTTTGTATTCTATCCGTAATTTCGATGGCCTGTCGAAACTGACTTCTGTGATCTGTTGCTCGCCTGCTGCAACAGGCGGGCATTTTCCGAGCGATATACCCCAGAGGCACAGTGACCCTCTCACCCTACACTATGTGTAAGGGCCTAGTACTCCCAATAACTGACAGGGACCAATCCTTCGAGTTATCGCCGTCGGATCATTTTGCTCAAAACATCGCATTCGACTGCGAGGACCCCGACAGCCCAACACCTGACATGTATCTCATGTTGGCTTGTGCCCTTTATATGAACCACGGGTTCGACAATCCGGAAGGGGTGCAGGGATACAGCATTACGTTCCACGCGACTCATCCGGAGAGCGAAGGGGAAGTCACACTCAGGAGTGCGGATCCCTCCGACGACCCCCGTGTCGACTTCAAGTATCTGAGTGACGGCAGGGACCTCGACCTACTCGTGCAGACACTGAAGCGAGCGCGGGAGATCGGCGAGGCTGAACCGCTGGACGAGTACCGGGGCGAGGAGTTGTGGCCGGGCGAGGACGTCCAGACCGACGAGGAAATCGCCGACCACCTGCGTGAGACCGCCCATACCGCCTACCACCCTGTCGGGACCTGCAAGATGGGAACTGAAGATATGGCCGTCGTGGACAACCGGCTCCGCGTGAAAGGTGTCCACGGGCTTCGCGTGGTTGACGCCTCCGTCGTGTCGCATATCTCGACCGCAAACACCCACGGCCCGGTCATCGGAATCGCGGAACGGGCGGCGGACATGATCAAAGAGGACGCCTGAATCACACCGCTTTTCTAACTATTCCATGGACTCGCGCGATTCAGTCTGGATGAACCCGACGATTTCTTCGTAACAGCTCTCACAGAGATTTCCCGTATGAATCGTCGTCCGGTCGGGTGACTTGACAAGGCTGAACCGGTACCGGTTTGGCCGCGCATCGCCCCCGCAACTAGGGCACACTTCGGTCGAAGCATAGGGAAGGGTCGTCGTCATGAGAGAATCTCCACGCCAGGAGATAATAAGAATGTTGAGAGTTCTCATATCCTGGAAACAACACTGCTGCACCGGCGTCCGGACCCGACGACGGTACCGATGGCCCGGTCAGCGACGAATACCCTCATACGGACTGCTGTGAGTATTTTCGAGCGGTTCGGCAAATATCGTCGTCTCAGCCGCTGACACTGACAATCTGTGAGAGCCCGGCGGTGAGGCGAGCGCAGCGAGACGAGCCTCGGAAGACCCCGTCTTCGGGCGGTGAGGCGAGCGCAGCAGTCCGTATCAGTCCCCGAAGAACGACAGCACAGCATCCAGCGGGCGCGTATTCAGGATCGTGTCTGTCACACACCACCCACGGCGGGCCTGGGAGACGCCCAGATGCAGGAAATCCAGTTCGCCGGTAGTATGGGCGTCAGTCGAGACGACGTAGGTGACCGAATCACGGTGTTCTTTGACAGAGAGCCAATCGAGGTCTAGCCGTTCGGGCTGGGCATTGATCTCGATTGCGACGTTTTCCGCCGCGGCAGTCTCCGCCACCGTCCCCATCTCTACATCCAGAGGTTCCCGCTCGTTTATCAACCGACCGGTCGGATGGGCGAGGACGTCGACGGGGTGTTCCTGGAGAGCCCGGATCACCTGCTCTGTCGGATCGGACGGACGGCTGTGGAGCCCTGCAACGACCAGATCACAGGTCTCGAACCACTCCGCCGGAATGTCGATGCCCTCCTCGGTAATTTCGGCTTCGATACCGTGGAGGACTGTGACATTTACATCCTCGTCCGCGTTGACTTCCTCGATGTTCGTCCGCTGCGCCTCGAACGTCTCCGCGTCGAGCGTGCTCGGGATCGGAGCGCGCGGGCCGTGATCAGTCACGAGGACGTATTCGAGCCCTCTCTCGTCGGCTGCGTTGGCCATCTCACGGACGCTATGGGTCCCGTCGGAGTACTCGGTGTGTATCTGTAGATCACCACGGATGTCGTCACGTTCCACTAAATCCGGCAGTTCTCCGCCAGCTGCTGCGTTGATTTCACCGGTGTCCTCGCGTAGTTCCGGCGGGATCCACGCGAGATCGAGCGCCTCGTAGACTGTGTTCTCGCTTTCGCTCGCGATGCGGTCGCCGACACGCTGGCCAGCTCGCCTGTCAGTCACATTACTGGTATCGAAGAGACCGTACTCGTTGAGTTTCAAGTCGCGGTCGATCGCCCGGTTGCGGAGCGCGATATTGTGGTCTTTCGACCCGGTAAAGTAGAGGAGTGCGGCCCCGTACTCTTCGACGTCGACGAGCCGGAGATCGATCTGGAGTCCTCCCGAGATGACGACCGACCCCTTGGTCTCGCCACGGGAGAGGACATCCCTCACGTCGTCGTGACTGCAAAACTCGTCCATCGCTGCCCCGGGGTCGTCCGCCGTTGCGAGGATGTCGAGGTCGCCCACCGTCGGTCGCCGCCGCCGAAACGAGCCAACGATGTCGACTCGCTCGAACGCGTCGGAACGTGTGAGCCGGCTCTCGGTCTCCCGTGCGATCGGAAAGGCGCGACCGAGCAGCATCCGTTCCTGCCCCGCTTTCGCCAGCTCGATGTGATCGAGTATGTTTTGCTGTGATTTCTCACCGAAGCCCTCGAGTTCGGCAATCTTGCCCCGTCCGGCGGCACGCTCGAGCTCTTCGAGCGTGGCAACGTCGAGTTCGAGATAGAGTGTCCTGGCGGTTTTTGGACCAACTCCTTCGACACTCGTTAGACCCTCGATGTCGATCGGAAGATCGGCCTTGAGCTCCTCGTAATACGCCAATTCTCCGGTTTCGAGATACTCTGCAATCTTGTCGGCGATGGACTCGCCCACCCCCTCGATTTCCTCGAGTTCGTCCCGTTCGTACACGTCCCCGATAGGCTCGGAGAGGGCTTCGATATTCCGTGCGGCTCTCCGGTAGGCCCGGGGCTTGTATTCGACATCCTGAATCTCGAGGAAATCAGCGATCTCTCGGAGTATCTCCGCGATTTCCTGGTTTTTCACTCTCGTCTCCCTCCTGTCTAGCTGTCTCGCCGGCCCACAAGTAACCGTGTGGCAGTTCTCACGTTCCTGTACTCCCGGTCGGCCCGGGATCACATCTCGACCCCTCGCGGTTCGACGGACTTCGCCATTGGCCGGCATAGCTACCTGTCCGGCTTCACCTACTCGTCCTGCCGGCTGTAACATTTCGAGAGTATTCGAACCCCCCGAGTGGCAAATATCCACCCGGACGTGACTCTGTTACATGCCGTGGGGCAGGATCTGGCGTCTCTCGATCTGGGACCGGTGGTCTGTGGCTCGGTATCTTAACCAAATCACGTACGGGTGGATATCTTTACGCCCTTCCAGCCGGCAGTATCAGGACCCGACTTCGGGCCGCTCGTCGAGGAATGCAACGATATCGTCGACGTCACCGGTGGTACCGGATTCGACGTAGTATACGGCACAAGCGTTTCCACACGCCAGCGCAAGCTCCCAATCCCAGCCACACGCCAGGGCGTGACCCACTCCGCCGGTGAAGCGATCACCGCCGCCGGTGTGGCGTTTGGGCTGATCGATATGGAAGTTGTCGACACTCGTCTGTCCGTTGCGTGTCGCAACAGCAGCCTCGTCTCTGTCGTGCATCACGGTAGCCGTGATGCCAGTTTCCTCACGGATCGCGGCGAGTCGGCGACTGTCGTCCTCGAAGGACGCAGCTATCGGTGTGGCTGTCGTCCGGATCTCCTCCCGGTTCGCGCTATAGACAACGTCGAACGTGTCCTGCAGAGCGGCAAGCGCGGTGTGCAGCGCATCGATTTCCTCGTGGTCGAATCCGACGATATCCCCCGGGTCGAAAACGAACGGAACCCGCGGTAGGTCTGTCTCACCCAGCTGGTGAAAGGCACGTTCCAGCCCTGGAACGGACGCCCAGTTGCTACAGCAGATGGCGTCACCCGCGAACAATTCCGAGAGGTCGCCGACCTGTCGCAAGTCCGCGAGTGTCCACTCGGTCACCGCCGAATTCTGCACGAGTATAACGTCCCGATCGACGAAATTGAACACGTATACCAGCGAAGGGTCACCCATCGATGCCGTCTCGAACGGTAACGACTCGAACACCGGCGCATCGAGGTGGCCATAGCAGGTGACAGAGTCCCCGAGCGCATGCAGTTGTCTGGCGGTATTGACCGCCTGCCCGCCGGGCTCGGTTGTCCTGGTGCGAAACCGGAACGAAGACCGCTCACCCAGAATTGCCTGGCCGAAAGACTCCCGTGTCTCGAGTGAGCCGACAGCGTCGTCGGAGACTGTACAAAAGTGGTCGATACTTCCGTCCGGCAAGGTCGTGATCACCGGCGAGTCGCGTTCAGAAAGAGATCGGATAAGACGGTTGTACGGCATGGTACGGAACACTCGTCGCTCGTTCGTTGACCGTCTTACGGTCTTTTGCACTCGTCGAACTCCTCCTGTTCGGACCTGATTTCTCGTGACCCAGCGTCGAATATCCTTACGAACGTACAGCCCGCAGTATGAAGACTGCGTATCTCTCAGACTGGCCGGTCGTAAAGCAGTTATCTACCCTCTTGAATCACCATCACTTTCACCCGCCGAACGCCGTCGAAGTCTCTGAGTCGGTACGTCAGTTCGCGGACGCGCTCGACTGGCCCTCGGCAAAACAGTGATTCCAGACACCACTCCCCCTGATGCGTGTGGCTCGTATTCAGGATCACATCTTGATACTCGTGTTGCACCCCGTGAAGCTCTCGGATGACCTCGTGGTGTCGGTAATCGAACCCAACCAGGGCAACGACCTCGCCGGTTGTGTCTTCGAGTCGGGAGTGTGATTCGACGTACTCTAACATCGCCTCGCGGACGGCTCTTGACCGAGAGTCCAGCCCTTGCTCCTGCCAGACCCGGTCGAATTCTTCTACGATCTCGTCGGGGATATTGAAGCTCGTTCGCATCGTCTCACTCTGTCGTATGACGATTCCCCGGGTTCCGTATTAAAAACCCATAACACCGCTGGTCACTGAGGGTCGCTTACCGAACGTTGCCTTTCGAGGAACCCGGACTCCTGGTCGGTGCGCTCGCACTCGGCGCAGTGCATGGTATTGAGCCGGGACACGGCTGGCCTGTTGCCGCATCTTACGCTCTCGACCAAACGAGCAAGTGGGTGTACGGCTTCGCAGCAAGTTTCATCCTTGGAGTCGGTCACCTCATCAGTAGTATTGCGATGGTGGGGGTGTTCTTCTTCGCCAAATCGTACTTCAACCTCACGCAGGTCAACGAGCCGATTGCGATATTCGATGGTATCCAGATCGGGGGGCCAGTCAGTCTCGCGGCCGGTATCTTGCTCATCGCCCTTGGCATCCGCGAATACTCCCACGGCCACTCGCACGACAACAGTGTAAACCATGGTCATTCTCACGACTCCGACCATCACCACACACAGGGCCACTCACATGACCATCCCCACAACCACGACACCGGTGGACTCGTTTCCCGTCTGAAAGGATTCGTTCCGTTCGTCGGTGGACCTGCTCACTCACACGATGACCTTGACGAGGCTGCTGACCGGGGGCTTCTCGGGATTGCGCTGTTCGCGTTCGTCCTCGGGTTCGCTCACGAGGAGGAGTTCGAGATTATTGCGCTCTGTGCCGGGTCGAACTACTGTCTCGAACTGATGAGCGCGTATGCCATTACCGTCATCGCGGGTATCGTCGGTCTGACGATGTTGTTGATTGCGGGCTACCATCACTCCGAAGAACGGGTCAGGCAGTACACACCGTATCTCCCCGCGTTCTCCGCAGCCGTTCTCATCGTCATGGGTCTCGGATTCATCGCAGGTGTTTTCTGATACTGCCGGCTGTCCGTTCGGACAGATATCCGCTACCCCGGGGTGGCGAATTCGTTCACAATGGGACAGCCGGCAGTATGAGGAACGTATTCCACTACCGTCATCGTGGTGAGTTACGTAGCATTATCCGGGGGCCACGACCCGCAATCAGGTGTGAAGCCCGTTACCGGGGAATCGTCTTCGATCTTGAGTCGCACGGCGTGGCAGTCCGCCGCATCGTCGCTTGGAAGTTCGTGTTGTTCCCATGTCGTCTGCTCGTCGACTCTAGTATAAACCGCCCAGTTCCCGGTTTTCTCCTCCTAGTCATCCGGTTCGATCACCGCACTATCGATACTACCGAACTCGTCTGCATCTTCGGGTGCAGATACAGCTTCGAGTTCGTGCGTGGAGCCGTAGACGAGGTCGGAATCCCGGCCGACGACGACGTGGATCGTATGCGGAGCGTCGTCGCCGTTTTCGACAGTGACGTGACCGAGTCTGGACTCCGTTTCGTTGCTTGAGAGGGCTGCACATCCAGAGACCAACGGAAGGGCGGCCATCATCCCTGCAGCAATAACCTCGCGGCGGGTATTCCGACCGGGAATCATATGTCGCAACTATCATCTAGACGTAAAATAGATTCGGGTATTCTGATACCACCGCCGCCATCCTCCTACTGCTGGCTATAATTACCTGATACGGACGGTTGTGATTATTTTCGGCAGGGACGTCCGATATACGGCGCATCAGCCCGCGAAACGTGTATGTTGTCACAGCAGAGCGGTAAAGAGTCACAACCGTCCGTATGAAGATATTCAGTACCTCACAAAGTTCGGTACTGATACCGCACCGCAACCGCAGATGAACGCTGCAGCTGGCGTACCTGATAGTGATTAGTGCGAGTCGTTACCGGTCTCTCACCACCCCGGGGTGGTGAAGAACCGGTAAACAGTCGCACTAATCACTATGAGTCCTCGGCCAGTATCTCGTCCAGGATGGCCACCTCCCCCTCGTTGCACGCCTCCTCGATGAACCGCCGTTCGAGTTCCGTATTTTTCGCTTCCGTTGTTGACATCGTGTTCACCTCTCGTTACTCTCCAGGTGGTTCGATGACGCCGAGTTGCTGCAGCATTTCCATCATGTTGGCCTGGACCCATGCTTCGACGATTTGGCCATCTTCGATCTGGTAGAGGACGAAGCCCGGACTGTCAACCGTGTGCCCCGTGGGTTCGATGTCGATGTATGCCCCCTCGTGGGTGCCGGTTTGCCGGGAACGCTGGACTACCTTGTTGCCTTCCGCGAGCAACGCCTCGACCTCCACGTCAAAGTCCGGCTATCGCTTCACGCATGCGAGCATAGTGTTTCTCGACCGCCTCTAGTCCTTCGAGATCCTCGGGTGCAGCTGTGGTGTGTTCGACGTAATTGTCTGTGAGGTACTCATCGAGGCGGTCCAGATGCCCCTCAGCGAGAGCCTCAGTCACACGTTGACGAACTAATTCCTTGTTTTCAGCTTCCGTTGTCGACATTGTGTTTTCCTCTCACGTTCTCGTTGTCTGTTGGCTTCAGGCCGTTTTTTCCAGCATGCGTCTACCCCCTCAACACAGGTCCCTGCTCGATGTTGGTGTCCGTCGGAAGTTGCACAAACGGTAGACACTACCGAGACATTGCACTTTGTATTACTAGTGAACACATGTTCACGGGCTGAACGGGACAGTGTCAATACGGAATTGA
>JAZKTU010000012.1:0-35802 GCA_036625385.1 Halovenus sp.
GCGTCTGTGAATCTTCGTCCTGTCGTTTGTGTCACGAGCAACGTGCGAGTGGCAAGGCGGCTTCTGGCGGTGCGGAACGCGGGCATGGAGCAGCGAACACGCGCGAACCACGGGGCATCCGGGGAGTGATGCTGTCGGACGGAAGCCCTCGACGGATGTCACCATCACGGAATGGCGAACCGCATCACGGAGAGACGTCAGACAGTACGAGAGCCGTCCCGTTCAGCACCCCGTTCCGGCCGCTTGCACAATCGTTAAGATGGCGGTGGCCGAAGCGACTGTGAAGGCACGTGCCACACCGAGGAGACGAGCCATGTTCGAGATTCAAAACGACAATCCCGGGGAACTAAAACGGATCATCGCTGCCGGAGCCCTCGGGATCATCGTCGGCCTGTTCCTGCTGACGACGAACATCGTCGGACCGCTGGTCTCGGGCGCCGGCTACGGACTCGGCAACGTCATCTTCGGGCTACTCGGTATCGCCGTCACCGTTTTCGCAACCCACCCCACCTACCAGGCGACGCTCAAACTCCAGAGCGTATAGCTGCGGGGTGTGTGCCACCATGTACTGCGGTCACACCGGCCCAGCACCGCTCCCGGGTAGTAATAAAAAGACACGCTCCCACCGCAAAAATCACGACAGGATACCACATGATTCGTCAGATAACCCCGTGACTGAAGCGGTTTCGAGTGAGACGAGGGCTCCGTTTTCGGGCTCGGCGCTGACAGGGAAACCACATACATTTATATAGAACCACATACAAACTTTGAGTTGATATGAGCCAGCAGATGCAGGGCCAGCCCATGATCATTATGGGCGAGGACGCGCAGCGGATGAAGGACAAGAGCGCACAGGAACACAACATCTCGGCGGCCCGTGCGGTGGCCGAGTCGGTACGCTCGACGCTGGGACCGAAAGGGATGGACAAGATGCTCGTCAACTCGCTGGGGGACATCATCGTCACGAACGACGGCGTGACCATCCTCGAGGAGATGGACATCGACAACCCGACAGCCGAGATGATCGTCGAAGTCGCCGAGACTCAGGAGGACGAGGCCGGCGACGGGACGACGACAGCAGTCGCGATCACGGGCGAGTTGCTCAAAAACGCCGAGGACCTCCTCGAGCAGGACATCCACCCGACGGCCATCATCAAGGGCTTCAATATGGCCGCCGACCAGGCACGCGAGGAGATCGACGACTTCTCGATCGACATCGACGCCGACGACGACGAGGTACTCCGGCAGGTTGCCCAGACCTCCATGACCGGCAAGGGTGCCGAACAGCACAAAGGCCAGCTCTCACAGCTCGTCGTCGACGCCGCACAGGCGGTGACGGTCCACGCCGACGACGGGTCGACTATCGTCGACCTCGCCTTCCTCAAGATCGAAACGCAGACCGGCAGTTCGTCCGGCAACTCGGAACTGCTCGAGGGCGCCGTGATCGACAAGGATCCCGTCCACGAAGACATGCCGCTCGACATCGACGACGCCAGCGCCCTGCTGGTCGACTTCCCGCTCGAACTCGAGGAGACCGAAGCCGACACGCAGGTCAGCGTCACCGACCCCAACCAGCTCCAGAACTTCATCGAGCAGGAAGAGGAACAGCTCCGCGAGATGGTCGACCGGATCGTCGACCTCGGTGCTGACGTCGTCTTCTGCCAGAAGGGTATCGACGACATGGTCCAGCACTACCTCGCGAAGGAGGGGATTCTCGCCGTCCGTCGAGTCAAGCGCAGCGACATCGAGTTCCTGCGCGAGGTGCTCGACGCCGACGTCGTCTCGGACCTGGAGACGGCCACGGCCGAGAACCTCGGTAGCGCGAACATCTCCCGGGACGACGACGACGAACTGTTTTACGTCGAGAGTGCGGGCGAGGAGACTCACGGTGTAACGCTGCTGCTCCGCGGGTCGACCGAGCATGTCGTCGACGAACTCGAGCGCGGCGTCAACGACGCACTCGACGTGGTCGGCAGCGCCATCGGCAAGGGGAAAGTGCTCCCCGGCGGCGGCGCACCGGAAATCGAGACTGCCCGCCGGCTGCGCGAGTACGCCGACGGCGTCAGCGGGCGCGAGCAACTCGCGGTCGAAGCCTTCGCCGACGCGCTCGAGGTTGTGCCGCGCGTGCTCGCGGAGAACGCCGGGCTCGACAGCATCGATACGCTCGTCGACCTCAGAGCGGCCCACAGCGAGGGCAAGGAGCGTGTCGGCCTGAACGTCTTCTCGGGCGGCATCGAGGACGCCTTCGAGGCTGGCGTCGTGGAGACACCGGGCGTAAAAAAACAGGCGCTGTCCTCCGCTGGCGAGTCAGCCAACCTCGTCCTGAAGATCGACGATATCATCTCCGCCGGCGACCTCTCGACCGAAGGTGACGACGAAGGCGGCCCCGGTGGCCCCGGCGGTGCCGGCGGCATGGGCGGCATGGGCGGCATGATGTAAACCCACTTTTTCCTCCGTCGGGTTTCCTCGCGCGCTCTTCGAGCGCGCTGTGGAACCGCTCAGTCAGAAAAACGTGGGGAAAAACTTCCTCGGCGCTCGGCTCCGCCTCGCGCCGAGTGAACCGCGCGCCTGCGGCGCGCGGATGCTACCCTTCTGCCGGTTTCTGCTTCTGTCGCTTTCCGCTGTTTCTGTTTTTGTCACACGCTATCGTCTCTGCATTTGCTACCCGCTGTGGTTCTCCTGCCACGATGTGGTAGGTATTTTAGGCACGGAACGCCGACAGTGCGGTATGGATTACGAGCCCGACGAGGTTGAAAAGCGGTGGCGCGACCGGTGGGCCGAGACGGGTCGGTACGAGGCAGACCCGACCGACGACGACGCGACGTTCGTCACGGTTCCCTACCCCTACCCCAGCGGCGGGATGCACATCGGGCACGCCCGGACGTACACCGTCCCGGACGTGTACGCCCGGTACCGGCGGCTGCGGGGGGATAACGTGCTCTTCCCGATCGCCTGGCACGTGACCGGGACGCCGATCATCGGTGCAGTCGAGCGCCTGGAGAACGGGGAGGAGTCACAAGTATCGACACTGCGGGACGCGTTCAACGTTCCGGAGTCCGATTTCGAGAAACTGGAGACGCCGATGGGCTACGCCCGTTATTTCATCGAGGACGGCGAGGCAAGCTACAAGCGGGGGATGCAGTCGCTCGGGCTCTCGATCGACTGGCGCCGGGAGTTCACGACGAACGACGACCGCTACTCGAAGTTCATCACCTGGCAGTACGAGTCGCTGCGCGACCGCGGGTTGCTGGAGAGGGGCCTCCACCCCGTCAAGTACTGTACCAACGAGGAGAACCCGGTGACCACCCACGACCTGCTGGAGGGGGAGGAGGCCGAGTTTCAGGAGTACACGCTCATCCGGTTCCGTCACGAGGGCGGCGAGGACGGAACAGGAACCACCATCGTCCCGATGGCGACGCTCCGGCCGGAGACGGTCCGGGGTGTCACGAACGCGTTCGTCCATCCCGAGGAGACGTACGTCCGGGCGACCGTCGACGGGGAGGAGTGGCTGGTCTCCGAGGCGGCGGTCGAGAAGTTCCGGCTGCAGGAACGCGACGTCGAGGTCCACGAGACGTTCGCCGGTAGCGAGTTCGTAGGCGAGTACGTCACCAATCCCGTCAACGGTGAAGACGTGCTCGTGTTGCCGGCAACGTTCGTCGATGCCGACAACGCGACCGGTGTCGTCATGTCCGTCCCTGCCCACTCGCCGGACGACTACCTCGCGTTACAGGAGGCCAAAGAAGACGCCGACGAACTCGCGGAGTACGGCATCGACCCGGCGGAGGTGCGGGCGATCGAACCCATCCCCGTCCTCGAACTCGAGGAGTACGGCGAGATTCCGGCTCGCGACGCCGTCGACGCGGCGGGCATCGATTCTGTCGACGACCCCGAACTGCACGCGGTGACGAACGACCTCTACCAGGCGGAGTTCCACAGTGGCCGGCTGCTCCCCGAGTACGGCGAGTTCGCCGGCGAGGTGGTCAGCGAGGTGCGCGAGCGGTTCCGCGAACACCACGCGGGCGACGCGTTCGACCGGATGCACGAGTTCAGCGAGGAGGTCGTCTGCCGGTGTGGCGGCGACGTCGAGGTGGCCAAACAGGACACCTGGTTCCTGCGGTACAGCGACGAGGAGTGGAAGGCGAAGGCCCGGCAGGCCGTCGACAACCTCACCTGTATTCCCGAGTCGAGCCGCGACCAGTACGACCACACCATCGACTGGCTCGACGAGTGGCCCTGCATCCGCAACTACGGGCTGGGCACCCGTCTCCCGTGGGACGACGACTTCGTCATCGAGCCGCTGTCGGACTCGACTATCTACATGTCCTACTACACCATCGCGCATCTCATCGACGACGTACCGGTCGAGGCGCTCGACCGGACGTTCTTCGATACGCTCTTTTACGGGGCCGACGCCGTCGAGAACGGCGACATCCCCGGTGTCGAGGCGGGCCGGGAGCCAGCCGAGCCGGCGCTGGACCTGCGCGAGGAGTGGGAGTACTGGTATCCCGTCGACGTGCGGTGCTCGGGCAACGACCTCATCCAGAACCACCTCACCTTCTTTCTGTTCCATCACGCCGAACTGTTCGACGAGTCACGCTGGCCGGAGGGGATCACCGTCATGGGAATGGGCCTGCTCGAAGGCGAAAGCATGTCCTCCTCGAAAGGCCACGTCGTGTTACCCGGCGAGGCCATCGAGCGGTACGGCGCCGACACCGTCCGGTTTTTCCTGCTCAACTCGGCGGAGCCGTGGCAGGACTACGACTGGCGCGGCGACCGCGTGGCAGACACCCGCGACCAGCTCGAGCGGTTCTGGAACTGGGCCCAGGAGACAATCGCGCGCGACGTGCCCGAAAACGCCGACGACCAGTTGACACACATCGACCGGTGGCTGCTCTCGAAGCTCCAGCGGACCGTGCGGGAGACGGGCGAGGCGATCGACCAGTTCGAGACCCGGACCGCGAGCCAGACGGCCTTTTACCAGTTCGAGGAACACCTCAAGTGGTACCGGCGGCGGACCGACTTCGACCGGCCCGGCGCGGCCTGGACGCTCCGCGAGGTCCTCCGGACGCGCCTGCGCCTGCTCGCCCCCTTCGTGCCGTTCATGACCAACGAACTCCACGAGCAACTGACCGGTGAGCCCGCCGAGGACGCCACCTGGCCAGAACCCGACCCGGCGTTGATCTCCGGGGAGACCGAGGTGCGCGAGCAACTGGTCGAGGACCTCACCGACGACATCCACGACATCGTCGACGTCACCGGCACCGACCCGGAGACCATCCGGGTGTACGTCGCGCCCGACTGGAAGCGGGAGGTGTTCGCGACCGTCCGGGAGGTCGGCCCCGACGTCGGCGCGGTGATGAGCGAGGTGATGGAAGACGAGCGACTCCGCGAGCGGGGCGACGCGGTCAACGACCTCGTCCAGGAACTCGTCTCCGTCGTTCGCGGACGCGACGAGGGGACCCTCGCCGCACTCGACAGCGTCGACGAACGGAGCGTCTACGAGGACGCTCGCCCGTTCCTCGCACAGGAGTTCGACGCCGACGTAACGGTACTCGCCGCCGACGACACGCCGGACGACGCCGAGAAGGCCGGCGACGCCGTCCCCTTCCGGCCGGCAGTCCACCTGGAATGAGCCGGTGACGCGACGGTGCTGCGGGCACCGACCGCGGCGGGCGCGGGGAAATGTTGATTACACGGCAGCGCGACATCCGGAATCATGCTTGCAGGCATATTCGGGACGCTCCGGGCGCTCGTACTGCTACCGATCAGACTGGTCCTGTTGCCGTTCAAACTCGTCTCGCTCGTCGTCAGTATCGTCTTCTATCTCGTGGTGCTTGGGATACTCGCCGGCATCCTCTTTTTGTTCGTGCTGTGAGACGGACTGCTGTGACTATTTGTGGCGATGCCGTCCACGTATCGGCATCTCGGGCGCTGACACCGTGGAATTGTGCCAGTGTGGCGGGAACGAGTCACAGCCGTCCGTATGAATCACTCGTGTCGCTCGACCCGAAACCGGCCCCCGCAGTCGCCACACCGGTACGTCTCGGGGTCGGTGAACCGTCGCAGTGGCGGGGCGCACCGAGGCGGTCGGCGAGTCGACGGAATCGCTCGCCGTGGCTCGCGTCGCCGTACGCGCCGATGAGATGCGCGTGGACGAGTTCGTGACGGATCGTCGCGGCCATCGCGGTCCAGCCGTCGTACTCGAGTTGTCCCCGGGTCAGGACGACCGCTTCGGGCGTGTCGTCGCGGGACCGTCCGCGCTCACGTCGCGCTCGCACCGGTGACGACGACCGGTCGGTCGGTGTTCAGGATGACCGACTGCGTGACGCTGCCAAAGACCGCCTTCCCGGCAGGCGAGCGTTTCCGTCCCCCCATTACGATGGAGTCGACGTCGTACTCCCCGGCCCGGTCGAGAATACTCTCGACGGTATTGACGCTATCCTCGAGCACGGTCACCTCGACGCCGTGCTCGGTCAGATGCTCGCGTGCACGCCTGACCGAGCCGACCCGCGTCGCCGTCTTCGGGACGTCCGTCACGTCGGTTTCCTCCCCGAAGACGAAGAGTACGACCGCCTCGACGGCGGCGGACGCCTCCGGCAGCGACGCGACGTAGTCTGCCTGCGTCAGCGCCCGATCCTCGTTCCCGTCGACAGGGACTAGCACCTGATACATGCGGTACCGTTCTCGAAGGAGCACAAGAAAGACCACTGTGGGTGGCAGGGCCGTGTTCGTCAGCGCCGTCGTCGGGGGCGCCCCCTGGGAGACGGCGGTGACAGCCCGCTACGTCTCGGTTCCCACGAGCGGGAACGGCGTGCCGATATCCTGCTCGGTCGCGTGCTCGTAGACGACGTGTGCGGCGGCGACATCCTGGATAGCAAGCCCGGTCGAATCGAAGACGGTCACGCCATCCGCGGGTTTCCGCCCCTCCCTGCGCCCCGTGACGATGTCGCCCAGTTCGGCGTGAATATCCGCGTCGTCGAGCACGCCCTGCTCCCACGGGACGTTGATCTCCCCGGAGTGGGTACACTGGGCGTAGTCGTCGATGACGAGCTTTGCCTCGCCGAGAATGTCGTTGGCGATCTCGTGTTTGCCGGCGGCGTCGGCCCCCATCGCGTTGATGTGGGTGTGCTCGCCAACCTGGTGGACGACCGGGTCGGTGACGGGAGTGGTCGTGGAGACGATATCACACGCAGCGGCCTCGTCGACGCTTCCCTCCCGCACGTCGTACGTGTCGCCGTAGCGCTCGATGAAGGCCGCGATGGCCGCGTCGCTCACGTCGCTGACGACGACCGTCTCGATAGCACGGGTCGTCGCGACGGCTTCGAGCTGTGCGTGGGACTGGATGCCCGCCCCGACCAGCCCGAGTGAGGTGGCGTCCTCCCGGGCGAGGTGACGGGTGGCGACGGCGGCGGCGGCACCGGTCCGGAGGCGGGTGAGACTCGTGCCGTCGAGTAGCGCGAGCGGCAGTGCAGTCTCCGGGTCCGAATACACCATCGTCGCCATGACTGTCGGGAGGTCGTGGTCAGAGGGGTTGTCCGGATGGGAGTTGACCCACTTGATCCCCGCGGCCTCCCAGTCGTCGGTCGCGAGATACGCGGGCATCGAGCGGAAGTCACCGTTGTACTGGGGCAGGTCGATGTAGGACTTTGCGGGCATCTGCGCGTCACCCCTGGCGTAGGCCCCGAAGGCCCCCGAGACGGCGTCGATGATGTCGCTCATCGGTGCGCTTTCCGTGACGTCGTCGGGGTCGAGAAGCAGCGTCTCCATGTGTAAAACCACCACCCCGTCGCACTTAGGGCTAGCGTGTGCCGGGAACGGCACGCGGCGACGGTCCGCACCGCCGAGGATAAGACCTATGCGGCGGACACGATTATCCGGCGTACATGAACGCCGACCCGCCGGACCTCGCATTCGACGAGGAGCCCCTGTTACCGGCCGTTGCGCAGGACGCCGACTCTGGCGAGGTGCTGATGCTGGCCTACGTCACGGAGGAGGCACTCGATCGGACGCGGGAGACCGGACTGGCCCACTACTACTCGCGGAGCAGAGACGAACTCTGGCAGAAAGGACAGTCGAGCGGACACGTCCAGCACGTCAGGGACGTGCGCGTCGACTGCGACGGCGACGCGCTGCTGTACCGCGTCGAACAGGAGGGGGGGGCCTGCCATACCGGGTTCGAGTCGTGTTTCCACCGGACGCTCGCGGGCGAACTCGTCGGCGAGCGGGTGTTCGATCCGGACGAAGTCTATGAGTAAAGACAGCACTGCCCGGGCCACGAGAGAGGCGGCGGACCGTCTCGCAGCGCTCGAGACGACACACGAACGTCTCGAGACGGCGCGGGACCGACTCACCGACTACGACGAGGCCGACATCGAGGAACTCGCGGACGCGTACCAGGCGTTCGCGAGTCTGCTCGACAGATACGAGGAGGACGTGACCGGCGACGACGGGGACGCGAAGACGATCATCGAATTCCAGAGCCAGGTTCACAAGGTGATGGGTGATATCTCCGGGGACGTCCTGTTCGCCGAGCGGTTCGAGGAGTGCGACGAGTATCTCCAGAAGAAGTGGTTCAAAAAGTCCGACTTCGAGCACGTCCGCGAGGTGCTCGAACCCGCCGCGGAGCTCGTCGGCCGGCTCGAGGAACGCGATGCGGCACGGCGGGAGTACCGCGAGGCGCGCGAGCGGGTACGAAAACGGTCACTCGAGTTGAGCCAGGAGATACGCGAGCGCGAGCGACTCACCCGGCTGGGCGATGCCGACCTCGACGCCCCGACCGAACGGGTACGCGACCCAATCGAAACCTACAACGACGCCGTCCGGGAGGCGTTCGCGTCGTTCAAGCGGACGGCGTCGGCGCGCGCGGTCGTCGAGTTCGTCGACGCGTCACAGGCGTACCCGCTCGCTGCATTTCCGGAGCCGCCAGCGGAACTACACTCGTACATCTGCTCGGAACCACCCGGTACCGAGCCGATCGCGACACTGCTCGAATACGCGGACTACTCTCGCTCGAAACTCGACCACTACGTCGACGACCCGGGGCGGCTCAAACACGCGCTGTCCGGCCACCGGACCTACCTCGAACGGCTCGACGCCGAGCCGCTGACCGTCTCGTGGCCGCCGCCGCCGGGCGATGTCCTGCCGTGGCGCTGTCGGGCGCTGACCGCCGTCGTCAACCGGCTCGATCCGGCTGTCGTCGAACAGCTCCGTGCCGTCGCCGCGCTCCCTCGCGAGACGGACTACGACCGGCTCCGGGACAGCGCGCTCGCGGCGGCGGAGTTGAGCGAGCGCGAGCGCGAGCGGCTACAGTCGGGAGTGGTCGAGACGGAACTCGAGGAGGCGCGGGCCGCCCGGCAGCGCCTGGATGAGGGACTCGAGACGTACCCGTCGCTGTAAAACATCGCCGAATGAGTCACGGCGCGACGTCCTCGAGTGCAGAGAGCATCCGGTCTGCGAGCTGTTCGGCCCGCTCGCGCTCGCGGGCTTCGGCGTAGACGCGGATGACGGGCTCGGTCCCGCTGGGGCGGGCAAGCACCCACCCGTCGCCGTAGTCCAGGCGGTAGCCGTCGGTCGTACCCAGGTCGGCGTCGGCGGTTCGTGCGACCCGCTCGATGGCCTCGACCATGGCTTCCCGCTGGGACTCGTCCGCGTAGGCGACGTTGTGGCGAACGTTGTGGTAGCCGTCGTAGGCACTGACGGCGTCACTGACGGTCCCGCCCGCCACGAGTTCACAGAACCGTGCAGCCGTGTACGCGCCGTCGCGGGCGATCCGGTAGTCCGGATAGATGACGCCACCGTTGCCTTCGCCGGCGATCGGGACGGTCCGGCCGGCGTCGCGCAACTCGCGGATGGCCGTGATGATGTACGTACTCCCGATGGGCGTCAACCGCAGGTCCGCGCCCGCCGCCTCGGCGACGTCGACGAGGCGCTGTGAGGCGTTGACCGCAGAGACGACCGTCTCGCCGGTGTCGAGTTCTGCTGCAGCAAGCGCCGCGAGCGCGGCGTCCCCGTTCACGAACGAGCCGGTTTCGTCGAAGAAGATTGCCCGGTCGGCGTCGCCGTCGTGGGCGATTCCGATGTCGGCGTCGGCCGTCCGCACGAGGCGACCGAGGTCCCCGAGCGTTCCCTCGACCGGTTCCGGGTCGCGACCGGGAAAGTGCCCGTCGGTCTGTGCGTTGACTGTCCGGACCTCACAGCCCAGTTGCCGGAAGAACTCGGGGCTCGTCAGCGCACCGGAGCCGTGGCCGGGGTCGAGCGCGACGATCAGGCCGGCTGTGTCGATCGTCTCGCGGTCGACAGCGGCGAGCAACTGGTCGCGGTAGTACCGCCCGACCCCGTCGACCGTACGGACATGACCGCTCTCGTCCCACGCGGCGAGCCCGGTCGTATCGACGTGCTGCTCGACGCGCTGGAGGCGGTCACGCGTCAGTTCGACGCCGTCCGGGCCACACAGCTTGATACCGTTGAACTCCGGCGGGTTGTGCGAGGCCGTCACCATCACACCCGGAACCCCATCGCGCTCACAGTAGGCCTGCAGCGCCGGCGTCGGCACCACGCCGACGCGGTCGACGTCACAGCCCACGCTCGCGAGGCCGCTGCTGACGGCATCGACGAACAGCCGACCGGTGTGTCGCGTGTCGCGCCCGACGGCGACGCGACCCCGCCCGAAGAAGGTGCCGGCTGCCTGTGCCACCGCGAGCACGTCCGACGGCGTCAGATCCGCGAGCGCGATGCCGCGAATGCCGCTCGACCCGAACAGTTCCATGTGCGTCGACCTGCGGACCCGGCAAGCATAGTGGTTGCGCTCGCCGCGAACGACAGGTTGAGTGGGCGACAGGACGAAGGCGGCGTGTGGACGAACTCCCCGTCGACGTGCGCGACACGCTCTGCCAGGTACTCGCGGAGGCACGCCGGACCGACGACAGCGAGACGGCACTCGCACTGCTGGATACCGCCCGCCGGGTCAGTGCCAACAAACTCGCCGACGGTGACCGACGTGCCCGTCTCCTCCATGGCTGCGAGCGCGCAACGGTGGCGTTCGAGGAGGGGGAGCCGGCCCGTGCCCGGGCGTACGTCACAGCGATGGAGCGGCGGGTCTGTGAGGACGGCGACTGATAGTGATTCTTGCGATTGTTTTCGTGACCACGTCGCGTGAACAGCAGTTCCGCGGTCCGAAACACCCGAACTGTGACGGCCCGGCGGTAAAGAGTCGCAATAATCACGATGAGTATTCTCGAACGGTTCGAGAAATATCGTCGTTTCGGCCGCTGAGACTGACACTCTGTGCCGGTGCGGCGGTGAGCCGAGCGCAGCGAGGCGAGCCTCGGAAGAAATACAGGAGAGAAAGCCCCAGCGGGCGTCAATCGACATTCCAAATCGCACCGACGAGGCCGGCGGCAACAATACCTGGATCGATCAAAGCCCGCATTGGACTCGCCTCGACAGAAAAGCTGTAATCACTCCCGGTATCACGAATAGAATGCCAACCAGTAACCCGAACCGACCCGGGGAGGACATGGCTGGTTCACCCGAATCAGTTGATAAGTACTTCCGCGAGTGGACCGACACGGATTTGAACCGCGGGCCTCCCGGTTATCAGCCGAGCGCTCAACCTGACTGAGCTATCGGTCCAGAGCGCATGGGGATGTATCCGGCTTGCCCTGTTAAGCGTTACTCTTCGGGTGCCCGCCCTTTGTCATCCGGGGAGGCGTCCGCTGGCGGTGCGTCGGTCACCTCCCCGGTCGCACTCTGCCCCTCACCGCTCGTCATCGACGTCGTCGAACTCCACGTCGGTTGCGTCGTCGAACCCGCCGGAGCTATCCGGGCCGCCGGAACTCCGGGGGCCGCCGGTGGCGTCACGCGGGTCTTCGTCGGGGAAGCCGCCGACGTAGACGTTCCCGGTGGCGAACCCGCCGGTTTTCTTGTCGGCGTAGGGGACGACGACCCACTTCTTGAGCGCGACACGGATCGGGTACCGGGTCAGGGGGATGACGAGCAGAAACCCGATGGCGTCGGTCACCAGGCCCGGGGTGAGCAGGAACGCGCCGGCAGCGATGAGGAGTCCGCCGTCGATGAGTTCGTCCGTCGGCGCCTCGCCCTGGACCAGTTTTTGCTGGATCTTCCGGACGGTGTGACGCCCCTCGGCGCGGACGAGGACCAGCCCGACGAGTGCCGTCAGGACCACCGCGAGGACGACGAGAGGCCAGCTGAACGTCGCCCCGAGCACGACCAGCAGCAGGGCATCGAGCAGCGGAATCAACAGCAAGAGCCCGATAAGGCGGAGCATACGCTATTTACCGGACCCTGCCCCAAACGCTTTTCGAGGTTTCTCCGGGAGCACCGCCGGGACGCCTCACCGGGAACACTCGCCCAACCGCCAGGACCCCAATCGGGCCGTCCCTGTCGTTTGCTCGTCGGCCGAACCAGCCGTCTAGCCACGTGGAGAGTCGCGTTCAGTCCTGCCCTTCCAGTCCGCTCGGTCCCGGAACCCAGTTCCCGCCCCGACTACCCGGTAGGTCGCGACGAGCCCGCCGGGACGGGCCCCGCGGCTCACGGGCCCTTGTCTGTAGCTGGCAGAACTCCGCAACTTCAGCCGTGGGAGGGGTCAGAGGTCGTACAGGTCACCGTACTTCTCCTCGGCGTACGAGAGGAACGGTTCGGCGGAGAGGTCCTGCCCGGTCGCCTCCTGGACGAGGTCGGGGGTCGTGTACCGGCAGCCGTGGCTGTGGACGTTCTCGGTCAGCCAGCCGTGCAGGCGGTCGAACTCGCCGTCGGCGATGTCGTCGTCGAGGCTCCCGAGTTCGGCTTCGGCTGCGTCGAACAGTTGCGCGGCGAGCATCGACCCCAGCGAGTACGTGGGGAAGTAGCCGAAGTTGCCGTACGACCAGTGGATATCCTGCAGGCAGCCCTCGGCGTCGGTGTCGGGCCGGAGGCCGAGATACTCCTCCATCTTGTCGTTCCAGACGCCCGGAATCTCGTCGACCGCCAGGTCCCCGCGAACGAGGTCGCGCTCGATCTCGAACCGCAGGACGATGTGCATGTGGTAGGTCAACTCGTCCGCTTCGACGCGAATGAAGTTGTCGTCGTAGACTTCGTTTGCGGCCTCGTACAGGGCGCCCGGTGTGGCGTCGACACCGAGATGCTCGTGCACGGTGGGCGCGAAGTGTTCCCAGAACGGCCGCGAGCGGCCGACGTGGTTCTCCCAGAGTCGGGACTGTGACTCGTGGACAGAGAGATCCCGGCTCTCGCCGAGCGGCGTCCCGTACTCCTCCTGGGGGAGCCCGAGCGTGTAGCTGGCGTGGCCGAACTCGTGGATCGTCGAACCGAGTGCGCCCATCGGCTCCTCGGGGTCGAAGCGCGTCGTCACGCGGGCGTCGAACTGCGTCCCCAGCGAGAACGGGTGTGGCGCGGTGTCGAGCCGTCCACGATCCCAGTCGTACCCGAGCGTGGAGAGCGCCTCGCGGACGAGTTCCTCCTGGTCCTCCTCGTCGTAGGTCCCCTCGAACGGCTCCGCGAGTTCGACGTCGCTCTCGCCGACAGCCTCGATGAGCGGCGGCAGCCGTTCGCGCAACGTCGTCAGCACCGCTTCGATGGTCTCGATGTCGAGATACGGCTCGTACTCCTCGACCAGCACCGCGTACGGGTCGCGGTCGGGGTCGATCTCCGCGGCGTACTGCCGGCGTAACTCGACGAGTTCCTCGAGCGTGTCGGCGAACGCCTCGAAGTCGTCTTCCTCCTTTGCCTGCTCCCAGACCGGGATCGCGTTCGAGCTGGTCTCGGAGAGTCTCTCGACGAGGTCACGCGGAACGCGCACCGCCCGTTCGTGCTCGCGTCTGACTTCCCGGACGACCGCCTGCTGGTCCCCGTCGAGGTCCGCATCAGCCAGCTGGTCGAGCCCCTCGGCGATCGTATCGCCGGTGATGATGTCGTGCTGGAGCGAGGAGACGACCGACTGCTGTTTCGACCGGGCGGGCGTCCCACCCTCCGGCATCATCACCTGCTGGTCCCAGGAGAGGTATCCCCCGGCGTCCTGGAGGTACGAGACCCGCCTGACTTCCTCGAGAAACTCGTCATATTCGGTGTCTGTTGCTGATTCTGCGGACATGGGCCCGCCTACGGACGGGGGCCACATAACAGCAGGGAAACGGCCCGACACTGCTGTGGTGTGGGGGTGTCACGCCCGCGGGACGCGTCCGACCGCCCGTCGCCGCCCCTCACCACTCCCGGCGCCCGAACCGTTCTGCGGTCTCCCGGTAGATGTTCACACAGCGTTCGAGGACAGCGATCGAGACGCTCTCGTCCGCGGTGTGAGCCTCGCCGGGTTCTGACGCGCCACAGACGAGACAGGTCGTCCCCGCGCCGGCCAGCCAGCCCGCGTCAGTCGCGTGTGGCTTGACGAACTGCTCGGGCTGACCGTCCTGTGTCCCGCTCGCGATGTCGAGGAGGAAGTCGGCGAACGCCGGGTCGTCACACGCCATCGGGGGGAGGTCCTGGTCGACGCGCCACGTGACCCCGGGCAGGTCCGCGACCCGCTCGAGGTTGGCACGCTCGTCGGGGACGGTCCGCTCGTCGACGGTGACGGTACACCCCTCGGGGATGACGTTCCACGCCGATCCCCCCTCGATCTCGGTGACGGCGACCGAGCCCGCCACGTCGTGACCGAGGACTGTCGTCGCCGGAAACTCGAGTTCCCGTACCGCGTCGACGGCGTCTGCCGCCCGGTAGATGGCGTTCTCCCCCGCGTCGGGTTCGCTGGCGTGTGCGGCTGCTCCCTCGGCGAAGATGGTGCTCCCGCGTCGCCCCTTGTGAGCGATCGCGACGTCGGTGACCTCCGGCGCGGAGTAACCGGTCGACCCCTCGCCGACGACAGCGTAGTCGGGCACGAACCCGTCGTCGATGGCCCCCCGCGCCCCCTCGCCGCCGACCTCCTCGCCCACGAAAGAGACAAAGACGAGTTCGTAGCCCGGGTCGGGCGGCAGGTCGGCGTCCCGGAACGCACACATCGCCGCCGCCACGGCGCCTTTCATGTCGGCCACACCCCGTCCGTAGAGCCGCCCGTCCCGTTCCGTGACGACGTAGCCACCCCCCTCCGCACGCTGGGACGCGTCGGGCGGGACGACGTCGTGATGGCCAACGAGCGCGAGCTGTGTCTCCCCGCCGCCGCGGCGGGCGATGACGTTGCCGTGGGTGTCGCGCTCGACGGTGGCGTCAGTTTCTGCCCGGAGCCACGACTCGACGTGGTCACCGGCGGCGCTCTCGTCCTCGTGGCTGGGAATCGCGACCAGGTCGTGGGTGAGGGCTGCAACCTCGGACATCGCGTAATGACACAGCGGTCGTCGGCATAAGCCCACCGCCCAATCGGAGAGTGCCGCCCGGAGCCGGCTGCCGGAACCCGCCGCCGCCGGCCCCGATCGGTCACTCGACGAGCGCGTCGGCGAGCGCCTCGACCGGGTGTGGCGGTTTCCCGTCGCCCCCGTCCCGTTCCAGGAGCTGTGACCGACAGGAGGTGCCGGGTGCAACGACAGTCTCGCCCGGGGAGTCCTCGACCTGTTCGTACAACAGCTCCGCGATGGCCTTGCTCATCGAGTAGTGCTCGGCCTCGTAGCCGAACGACCCGGCCATCCCACAGCACGTCGAGTCGATATCGTCGACCGCGTAGCCCGCCCGCCGGAGCACGCCGACAGCGTGGTGGTCCCGCTTGACCGCTGTCTGCTGGCAGTGGCCGTGGTAGGCCAGCGTCCCGTTCGCCTCAAGCGAGAGTCCCGCGTCCAGGCCGAACCTGTCGAGATACTCCATGACGCTGTAGGTGTTGTCGGCGACTACCTCGACGTCTTCGCCGGCGAGGAGGTCCAGGTAGTCGTGCTGGTACATCACTGCGTCGGAGGGCTCGACGGAGAGGACGTCCCAGCCCTCGCGCACCCGCGGAGCGAGCGCGTCGACGTTCGCCCGGGCGGTCTGACGTGCGTGATCCAGCATGCTCTTCGAGTGAGCAGGCCGCCCGCTGTCGGTCACGTCGTCCGGGACCGCCACGTGCACGCCGGCGGCTTCGAGCGTCCGGACGGCTGCCTTGCCGACCGCCGGCTGCGTGTAGTTGGTGTACGGGTCGGCGATGAGCAGCACTTTCCGGTCGGCTTCGTCCGCGGACACCTGCGCTGTGCGCGCGCGGTCCCACTTCCTGAACGTCTCCCGTTTGAACGTCGGCAGATCCCGCTCGCGGGCGATGCCAAGCGTCTTTTCCATCACCAGCCCGGAGCCGGGAAGCTTCTGCGCCCAGTTCGACAGCGGCGCGAACGCACTTCCCAGCGCGTACAGCCGCTCGACGTTCGCGAACATGCGGTCCCGGAACGGGATCCCCTCCTGCTGGTGATACTCGTGTTTCACCTCCGCTTTGAGTTTGGCCATGTCGA
This sequence comes from Halovenus sp., assembly GCA_036625385.1. Classification (GTDB taxonomy): domain Archaea; phylum Halobacteriota; class Halobacteria; order Halobacteriales; family Haloarculaceae; genus Halovenus. The sequence continues at coordinate 16,407 of JAZKTU010000012.1, forward strand.
CGCCACTCGGACAGTCCCGCTTGCAGCCCTTGCAGCCGATACAGAGGTCGAGTACCTCGGTGACGAACTCCTCGTCGGTCGGGTCCGCGGGCAGTTCGCCGCTCATCGCCCGCCGGAGCATGTTCGCCCGCCCCCGCGTCGAGGTGATCTCCTCGTTCTGGGTGGCGCGGTAGGTCGGACACATGATACTTCCAGTGGTCTCCTGGTGGCCGGTACAGCCAGCACAGCCGTGGCAGAGTTCGGCCATCCCCTGGAAGCCGTTCTCGTTGTCCCAGTGCATCGTCGGCTCGAACCCCGCGTCGAACTCGTAGTCGGCGTCGTACCGCAGGTGCTTGCGCGGGTCGTGGTCGCCACAGACGTTCCCGGGGTTCAGGAGCAGGTCGGGGTCGAACGCCCGCTTCAGGCGCTCGAAGCTCTCCCACAGTTCGTCGCCGTAGAGTTTCCTGTTCCAGGTCGTGCGGGCGCGGCCGTCGCCGTGTTCGCCCGAGACCGACCCGCCGTACTCGATGACCAGATCCGTGACGGCGTCCGAAATTTCGTACATCGTCTCGACGCCGTCCTCGCTTTTGAGGTTCAGCAGCGGTCGGATGTGCAACACGCCCGGCCCGGCGTGGGCGTAGTAGGAGGCGAACGTGTCGTACTCGTCGAACAGGTCCTGGATGTCCGCCACGTAGGCCGGCAGGTTCTCCGCCGGTACCGCCGTGTCCTCGACGAACGGCCAGTGTTTGTCGTCGCCAGTCCGGGAGAGCAGGATCGGCAGGCCAGCTTTGCGCATCTTCCAGAACTTCGCCTGCCGGTCCGGATCGTAGGCTTCGAGCGCGTCGACGGCGTGGATGGCTGTCTCCGTACCGGTCGCGCCGTCCGTGGGTTCGAGCTCCGGCTCGTAGTCGGGCAGGCGGTCTGCGAGCAGGCCCGCCACCTTCCCCTTGCCCGCCTCGACGGAGTCGGCATAAAACTCCACGAGCAGCGTCGAGTCGGTCCCCTCGGGTAGCGTGGCGACCAGATCGGCAAACTCCGGCGTGTCCCGCGCCAGGTCGAGCAACACGTCGTCCATCACCTCGACGGCGGAGGGGTCGTGTTCGAGGATCGGCGCGACGTCGCGCATCGCGTCAAGCACCCCGTCGTAGGTGAGCAACACGACGGCGGTCTCCGCCGGGATCGGCTCCAGCGAGACCGTCGCTTCGGTGACGATGGCGAGCGTTCCCTCGCTGCCCGCCATGAGCCGGCCAACGTTGACTTCGCCGCGTTCCCTGGCATCCTCGAGGAGTTTGTCGAGGTTGTACCCGGAGACGTTCCGCATGAGGTCGGGGTAGCGCGCCTCGATCTCGTCGCTGTGCTCGCGCAGGATGCGCGAGACTTCGGCGTAGACGCGTGTCTCGATCCCGCTGTCCCGATCGGCGGACTCCGCGCGCTCGTGGAGTGTCTCGACGTCCATCCAGCCGAAGGTCGTCACCGTTCCGTCGGCGAGCACGACCTCGACGCCCTCGAGGTAGCCGTCGGCCTTCTCGTATTTCAGCGAGTGCGCGCCGGTCGTGTTGTTGCCGATGCACCCGCCGAGCACGCTCTTGTCACCCCATGCCGGATCGGGCGCGTACTTCAACCCGTGTGGTTCGAGGCGGTCGTTGAGCCGCGCGAGCGTGATTCCGGGCTGTGCACGGACCGTCCCCGCATCGGGGTCGACGTCGAGCACCGCGTCCATCTCCTTTTTGAAGTCGAGAACCACCGCCTCGTTGACTGCCTGGCCGGCGAGACTCGTCCCGCCGCCCCGCGGAAGCACCGGGATGTCGTTGTCCGCACAGTACGCCATGACCGCCTGCACGTCCGCCGTCGAGACGGGCGCGACGACGCCGATCGGGAGTTGCCCGTAGGCGCTTGCGTCCGTCGCGTAGAGGTTCCGCGTGTACGTGTCGAACCGGACCTCGCCGTCGACGCGCGCCTCCAGGTCGGCAACGAGTTCCGACTGTTCGACGTCGTCGCTCCGGTAGTCGTAGTTGCTTCGCGCGTCGACCGCCGGGTCGGGCGGTGACTCTGCTGTGTCGCTCATCCGTCGTGCTGTGTCCCCCCCGTGTCACTCGTAGAGCCGTCGCGTATCTGCCGCTCGCTCGCGGCGAGGTCGTGACTCGTGTACCGTTCGTGGGGACGTCGTGCGTGTGTTGTGTCGTTCATCTGTGGTGGGTATGTCTGTCGTGTCGCCCGGGGGTGCTTCGCAGGTCCGGCGCGTCGCCGTTGTCGTCGGCTGGCGCTCATGGCTCCGGTCCGACGAGTTCGACGACGTGCTGTGGTTGCTCGCCGAGCAGGTCACCGATCTGGTCGGTACAGGAGGTGCCACTCGCGACGACGTGGTCGGCCTCGGCCTCGCGCAGTTGCGCCGCCAGGTTCGAGCCCACGTCCATCGCCAGGTCGTAGTACTGCTGCTTGTAGCCAAAGGAGCCGGCCATGCCACAGCACTCGACGTCGCTGGTCCGGACGTCGTAGCCACACGCCTCGAGGACCGCGACGCTGTACGTCTCGAGACCCATCGTCCGCTGCTGGCAGTGGCTGTGGTACGCGACTGTGCCGTCGTTCGTCGCGTCGAGCGCGTCGATGTCGGCCCCGTTCTCGAGCAGGCCGTAGACGTACTCCATCACGTCGTAGCTGTTCCCTGCGAGTTGCTCGAACGCCTCGTCGGGGAGGAGCCGCCGGTAGTCCTCGCGAAACATCGCGAGGTCGCTCGGTTCCACGACGATTACGTCGTAGCCTTCCTCGAGGTAGGGGCGCAGTTCCCGGGAGACGGCTTCCGCCTTCGCCGTCGCCGTGTCGATCATGCCCTGTGAGAGCGGCGCCCGGCCCGCGCCGGGCATCGCCGGGACGAGCACCTCGACGCCGAGTGCTTCGAGCGTCCGGACGGCTGCCTTCCCTCGTTCGACGTCCATGTAGTTGGTGTAGATGTCGGGGTAGAGGACGACTTTCCGGTCGGGGTCGACGGGCGGAATCCGGTCGCGGCCCCCGGCCCACTCGACCAGCGTCGTCCGCTGGAACGCCGGCAAGTCACGCTCGCGGGCGACGCCGGCGACCCGCTCCAGCAGCAGCGACGCGGGCGCCGCGTTCGCAAACCAGTTCGACAGCGGCGCGAACGCGCTGCCGACCTTCGCCAGCGTCTCGAAGTTGCCAAACAGTCGCTTCTGGAGGTCGGGTCCGTCCGCCTCGGCGTCGGGGCTCAACCCGTCGACCAGGAAGTCGAACTCCCCGTCGTGGCCGCTGTTGACCCGGTCGCGGACGACGGTGTTGATCCACGGAATATCGATGCCGACGGGGCAGGCCGGCACACACCGCGAGCAGCCAGTACAGAGGTCGTTGAACTCGGCTGCGGTGTCGAGCCCGTGGACGCCGGCCTCCCAGCCCGTCGCGATACCGCCCGAGTAGGTCTCGCCGCCGAAGGCGTGACCCCCGACGGACTGGAAGTTCGCACACGTGTTCGCGCAGGCCGAACAGCGGATGCAGTAGAGCGTCTCGCGCAGGTCGTCGTCGTCACGCATCGCCATGCGACCGTTGTCGATGAGGACGAGGTGGAACTCGCGGTCCTCGCGGCCCCCCCCGATCGGCGTCTCCGGGTCGTCGAAGTCCACCGCCGGCGAGTCGATCGGCGGCGTAAACAGCGAGATGTAGCTGGTGATGTCCTGGCCGGTTCCCGAGCGCCCGATGAGCTCGATAAAGGGCTTGAGGTCCTCGACGCGCGGGACGACCTTCTCGACGCCCGCGACGGCGATCTGTGTCTCCGGGACCGTCACCGTCTTGCGGGCGTTGCCCTCGCTGGTGACGAGCGCCAGCGTCCCCGAGTCGGCCGTGACGAAGTTCGCGCCGGTCATCCCGACGTCAGCGTCCTGAATGAGGGTCCCGAGCCGTTCGCGGGCAAACGCCGTGAGTTCCTCGGCGGTCTCGGGCGGTTCCTCGGGCTCGAAGTACTCGTTGAACAGGGTGGCGATCTCCTCGCGGGACTTGTGGATCGCCGGTGCGACGATGTGGCTCGGCGCCTCGTCGGCGACCTGCAGGACCCACTCGCCCAGGTCCGTCTCGACGACGTCGACGCCCCGGGCTTCGAGGTGCTCGTTGACCTCGATCTCCTCGCTGGTCATCGACTTGCTCTTGACCAGCCGGTCAGCCGCAACGTCGTTACAGACCTCGGCGACGTACCGGTTGGCGTCTTCGGCGTCGTCGGCGAGATACACGGTTCCGCCGTTCTCCTCGACGGTGGCGGTGACCGCCTCGACGAGTTCCGGCAGCCGCTCGATCGCGTCTTCCTTGATCGCCCTGGCCTCGTCTTTGAGCTCGTCGTACGCCTCGAGTTTCGCCACGGACTCGTAGCGGCCGTCGTTGAACCCGCGGGTGTTCGTGGCGACGGCGTCGCCCTCGGTGTCCAGAATCCGCCGGATGTGTTCGGCTTTCGCTTCGCGTTCCGAACTCATGAGACGACCAGCACCTCCACTTCCTTCGGTCCGTGTGCCCCCTGGACGAGCGCGCCCATGTCGGCCGTCGCTGACGGACCGGTGGCGATGATCGCCGAGTCACGCGTCTCCCTGAGGGTCTCCCCGAACCACTCGAACGCCGCCGCCATGTCGGGGACGATGTCGTCCTCGTGGAGTACCGCGACGTGACGGTCGTTGAACAGGCTGATCGGCTCGCTCCCGTGCTCGTCGGCCCGGAGCACGACGCTCCCGTACGATGCGATCGCCAGTGACGCGGCCGTGACGCCCGTCACGGCTGCCTCCAGGTCGGCCGGTGTCGGGTCGGTGGTCACGTTCGCCGGCAGTGACGCGTCGTCCCAGGGCAGGGGCGACCCCACTGCGGGGGGGGCGACAGCCTCCTCGACCGCATCCGGTAGCTCGTCGAGTGACACCTGCTGGAGGTCGACGCCGTACTCGCGTGCCGTCGTCGCGAACGCCTCGTAGCTTGCGTCTTCGAGCTTCTGATGTGTCATATGTCTTGTAGTAGGCTTCGTTTGTGTAATACCTGACGGCGTTTTCTCCCCGTTCCCGGGAGAGCAAATCGTGTCGCGCGGACCGCTGGCCTGCAGCACTCGGCTGCTGTCGGGGGCCCGGTTCCGCGTCAGAACACCCCCGTGAACAGCACGAAGACGAACACTAACGCCAGGATTCCGACCAGCGCCGCGTAGTACAGCAGTGGTATCAGGTTCAGGCGCATCACGCGCCCCTCCTGACCGACCAGGCCGACAGTCGCGAGCGCCGCGACGACGTTGTGGATGGCAATGAGGTTACCGATCGCGCCCCCGACTGCCTGTGCGCCGACGATTATCGTCCGCGAGAGACCGAGTTCGCCAGCGGCTGTGAACTGGAACGGGCCGAACGTGATGTTCGAGACGGTGTTCGAGCCGGCCATCGCGGCGCCGAGACCGCCGATGAGCGACGCGATCAGCGGATAGGCGTCGCCCATGAAGTCCGCGGTTTCGATCGCCAGCGCGTCGATCATGCTCACGGCGAACTCGGCGTCGCCGACGAACTGCTCGGGGTTGGCCGCCGGCGAGCCGGCCGACAGCATCACTTCGACCATCATCAGCACGAACGTGAGCGCGATGAGCGGTGCCGCGATCTTCTGGGCGGCCTCGCCCCAGGCGTTGCTGACCTGCCGGCCGCTCATCCCGAAGATCGGGATCGCGACGAGCGCGCTGAGCAGCAGCCAGAAGCCGGGCACGTTGACCCAGCCGATCGAGCCATCAAGTCCGGTCCCGAGGATGTCGCTCCAGCCCAGGACGATCCCGAGTGTGAAATTGCCGATGTCGACGCCGATGCTAGCGTCGGTGATCGCGTCGCTGACCGGGTCGATCGCCCGCGTCAGGACCAGCAGGACTGCGAGGAAGACGTACGGCGACCAGGCCTTGAGGAGGCCCATATCACCAGTCCCCCCGGTTTCCAGTCCCTCACCGCCGGGCTCGATGTCGCCGACCCAGTGGTCGGCCCAGGTGTCCCGGTCCGGGAACTCCCACTCGTCGTCGGGAAGGAGGTACCCGTTGCTGAGCAGCGCGAGAGTGATCCCGCCGCCGACCATCGAGCCGATCAGTGCCGGGAACTCGGCCGAAATAAACCACGCAGAGACGACGTACGGGATTACGAACGCGATGCCCGCAAACAGACACAGCGGCACGACCTCTCTAACGGGCGCCAGCGACCGGTCCTCGCCGAAGAAGTACACGACCATGCCGACAGCGAACAGCGGCATCACGAAGCCAACCAGAGCGTGGAAGGTGGCCGCCCACGCCGCGACGTTGTTCGCGAACTCCGTCGCGGCCCCCAGTTGGTCCATCCCTTCGTAGATCGTCCCCGCGATGATCTCCTCGTTGCCCATATACGAAACGCTGTCCATCGGGTTCCTGATGCCGATGACGATCGGCGTCCCGACCGCGCCGTACGTCACGGCGATGACGTGGCCGATCAGCGCCGCGATCACGGCCGCCAGTGCCGGGAAGCCAAGTCCCAGCAACAGCGGCGCGACCACGGCCGCGGGCGTCCCGAAGCCGGCTGCACCCTCGATGAACGTCGCCATGAAGAAGGCGAGCATGACGATCTGGACGCGGCGATCCTCGGAGACTGCCGCAAAGCCCCTGTTGATCCGGTCCAGCGCGCCCGCCTGCATCAGCGTGTAAAGCAACACCAGGGCGCCAAAGACGATGTAGAGTATCGTTATCGCCGTTATCGCGCCGCTGACCGACGCGGCGGCGAGCCACGTGGGGTCGTTCCCCCAGACGAAAAACCCGACGACGAGCGCGACGATCCAGGCGATCGGCATTACCCGCGTTGCCGGCCACAGCAAGCCGACCAGGAGCACCGCAACGACGAGAAGCGGCGCCGCCGCCGCCAACAGTTCGACCGCGCCAATCCCTCCCGTGTCTACCTGTACTGGAATCATCGCGCCGACGGCACCGAGACTCCCCTCGATGCTCGCTACGAGTGCAACGGTGCTACTCATCGGAACCTCTCCTTCGATCGTTCGTACTCCGTACCCCGTTCGGTTCGTGTGGTGTGTTTCCCATGTTTTTTGCCTCTGTGTCGACGCCTATCTCGCCATGGCTGCCGGCAGGATCCCAGCCCAACGTGCCCGAACCGGGATCGGCCACTCCATGTCGCGTGGTATACTGTGTCACCGTATACCGTTAATAACTGCCCCACTATTCGTTGGGTGGTTTATTTGAGGGCAGACACATCTATGTATAACTATAATTAAGATTTCCGCTCGAACCGGGATTGAATGTGGCGAGAGTGCTATATACTTTCTCACGAAGGTAATTTAATTGTGACGACCTGAGCGGAAAGTATCACAGGCTCTGGGATGAACCCTCCCGCCGTCTGCACAGCAAAAAACCGGGACCTGCATCCAGGACAACTATGATAAGAAATTTTATATTTGTGTACAGTTTCTCCGATCGTCGTCCCCGAGGCAGCGACACTCCTCGGAGCGTCCGTGTCGCTCGGAGCACGTGAGCAAGCTCGATCCTCCCGTGGGGTCGAATATCTTCACGTCGGTATAGCCGGCAGTATCAGGAGCCGAAGTTTTATCGACCGTATCTCGCTAGTGGTGGTATGTCGACTGACGACGACTGGCACGCACGTGCTGACGCCTCGGCCAGGACGCTGGGCCACGACCGGCCGACTGCGCCCGAGTATCGAGCGCTCGCCGGCGACCTCCGGGAGCGGGTCACGGGCGAGGTGCAGTTCGACGAGTACGCCCAGGTGCTGTACGCGACCGACGGCAGCATCTACCAGGCACGGCCAGCAGGCGTCGTGTTACCGGAGGACGTCGACGACGTCCGGGCAGCCGTGGAGGTCGCGACAGCCCACGAGGTACCGATACTGCCGCGTGGCGCGGGTTCGTCGCTCGCCGGTCAGGCGGTCGGTCCCGGCTGTGTGGTGCTCGATTTCACCCGGTACATGGACGACATCCTCGACGTCGACCCGGAGGCCCGGCGGGCGGCGGTCCAGCCCGGCGTGGTTCAGGACCATCTCGACGCTGCGCTGGCCGAACACGGCCTGAAGTTCCCGCCGGATCCCGCCTCCTCGAACCGGGCGACGATCGGCGGCGGGATCGGCAACAACTCGACTGGTGCCCACTCGGTCCGGTACGGCATCACCGACGCGTACACCGAGGAGTTGCGGGTCGTCCTCGCCGACGGCGAACTCATCCACACCCGCGAGGTGGTGCTCGACTCCCAGGAGTACGAGGACATCGTCGGCGCTGACACGCGCGAGGCCGCGATCTACGAGACGGTCCGGGCGCTGGTCGAGGACAACCGCGCCGAAATCGACGACCGGTACCCCTCGCTCAAGCGCTCGGTCTCGGGGTACAACCTCCACAAGGTCGTCTACGAGAACGACGAAGGTGAGTCGGTCATCAACCTCTCGAAGCTGTTTGTCGGGGCCGAAGGGACCCTCGGCGTCATCGTGGAGGCGACCGTGTCGCTGGTCACAAAGCCCGAGGAAACCACGCTGGCGCTCTACTGTTTCGAGGACCTCATCGACGCGCTCGAGGCCGTGCCGGAGGCGCTCGACTTCCCGGTAAGCGCGGTCGAGCTGATGGACGACGAGGTGTTCCGGCTCGCCGCCGAATCGGACGGCTACGCCGAGTACGTCGAGCCCATCCCCGACGGCACGGCGGCGGCACTCATGCTCGAGTGGGACGACGAACTCGTGCCGGCTGACGGGAGCGACGACGGCGGGGACGCCCAGCGGGCGGCGTTCGAGGCAGCTATCGCGGACACGAACGCCCACTTCGTCGACGAGGGGGCGGCGTTCGAGGCCATCGAGGCCTACACCGAGGCCGACCAGAACGACATCTGGAAGCTCCGGAAGGCGGCAATCCCGCTGTTGATGAGCCTGGAAGGGGACCCGAAACCGTACCCGTTCATCGAGGACGCCACCGTCCCGCCAGCTGAACTCGCCGAATACGTCGGCAAGTTCGAGGACGTCCTGCACGACCACGACACCTCCGCCGCCTACTTCGCCCACGCCGGCTCCGGAACGCTGCACATCCGGCCGATCCTGAACCTCAAGGAGGAGGAAGGGATCGAGGCGCTGCACTCGATCACCGACGACGTGACCGACCTCGTGCTCGAACACCACGGCGCGTTCTCGGGCGAGCACGGTGACGGGATGGCCCGAACGGAGTTCAACCCCAAAATGTACGGCGACCGGCTCTGGACGGCGTTCAAGGAGCTCAAGACGGCCTTCGACCCCGAGTGGCTCCTCCACCCGGGAAACGTCGTCTACCGGGACGGCCCCGGGGACCCGGGGCCCGACAACCGGCGTGGCGTCAGCGCGGACAACCGGGAGCACCTCCGGTACGGCGGCCAGTACCAGTCCCTCGAGCCACAGACGACGCTCGACTTCGACGACGAGGGCGGGTTCTCGCATCTCGTGGAGTTGTGCAACGGCTGTGGCACCTGTCGCCAGACCGACTCCGACGTGATGTGTCCCACCTACCGTGCCTCGAAGGAGGAGATCCAGACGACGCGTGGCCGGGCGAACATGCTCCGTGCGGCCATCAGCGGTGAACTCGACGAGGACGAGCTCTACTCAGAGCGCTTCCAGGAGGAGGTGCTCGACCTCTGTGTCGGTTGCAAGGGTTGCAAGTCCGACTGCCCGACGGGCGTCGATATGGCCAAACTCAAAGCGGAGGTGAAACACGAGTACCACCAGCAGGAGGGCGCAAGCCTTCGCTCGCGGCTCTTTGGCAACATCGACAGGTACGCGGCACTGGGCAGCAGGCTGGCGCCGCTCTCGAATGTCGTCCCGAAACTCCCCGGCGCGCGCTCGCTCATGCAGAAGCTACTCGGCATCGCCCCAGAACGGGAACTCCCGACGTTCAGGCGGGAGACGTTCGTCGACTGGTTCGAGTCCCGTGGCGGTGCCGCCGTGCCGGAGGCGGCGGCGGAATCGAAGGTGATTCTGTTCCCCGACACGTACACGAACTACACGTATCCGGACGCCGGGAAGACGACCGTCGCAGTGCTCGAGGCCGCGGGAGTTCACGTCCAGGTGCCCGGTGACCTGGAACCGTCGGGGCGGGCGGCGTTCTCGCTTGGCTTTCTCGACCAGGCCGCGGAGCAGGCCCGGGCGAACGTCGACGCGCTCGCCCCGCTGGTCGCCGATGGCTGGTCGGTCGTCTCCATCGAGCCATCCGACGCGGTGATGTTCCAGGACGAGTATCTCGACCTGATCGCCGGCGAGGACGTCGAGGCGGTTTCGGCAGCCACGTACGGCGTCATGGAGTATCTCGATGTCGCCCGTCTCGTCGACGACGTCTCCGTCGACCCGCCGGCGGAGACACTCACGTACCACGGCCACTGTAACCAGAAAGCGACGAACAAGGACCACCACGCCGTCGGCGTGCTCCGGCGGGCGGGCTACGAGGTCGATCCGCTTGACTCGGGCTGTTGTGGCATGGCCGGCTCCTTCGGGTACGAGGCCGAACACTACGACCTCTCGCAGGCTATCGGGAGCATCCTGTTCCGGCAGGTCGAGGGGAGTTCCGGTGACACGGTCACCGCTCCGGGCGCGTCGTGTCGCACCCAACTCGGTGACCGCTCCGGCGCGGAGACACCGCCCCATCCCATCGAGAAGGTTGCCGAGGCACTCACCGAGTGATCCGGGCTGTTCCGACCGCAGTTGCCTCCCGCCGGTCGCCAGTCGACGGTCACGGCGGACAGCTGGTGCCGTCGCCGGTGCCATCGTCGCCGGAGTCGTACCCGAGTGCCGCCGCGACGTCGACCAGCCCCGACCCCCCCTCGTCGGTCCCGGCCCCGATGTCCTCGGCGGTTGCGAGCAGTCGCTCGCGGGCGGCCCGACGCGAGTGTCCGTCAGCCAGTAGCTGAGCGGCGGCGCCAGTGACGTGGGGTGTCGCCATCGACGTGCCAGCGAGGACATCGTACCCGCCTACGGTCGCCGAGCAGATGTCCTGCCCGGGGGCTGTGAGGTCGACCTCGGGACCGGTCGAGGCGAAGTCCGCGATCCCGTCATCGATGTCCGTTGCGGAGACGGCGATGAACTCGTCGTACGCTGCCGGGTACCCGACAGAGTCCGGTCGGCCACGGTTGCCGGCGGCGGCGACGGGCAGAGCGCCCGCCTCGAGCGCATACTGGCCGGCAGCCTGCAGCGCCGGCGCTTCCTGTGCCGAGCCGAGGCTGAGATTTATGAGGTCCCATCCCCGGTCGGCGGCGTACCGGATCGCCTCGACGATCGCCGAGGTCCGGCAGCCACCGTTCGCCCCGCAGACCTTCAGCGCGTGTAGCGTCGTCCCGGGGGCGACGCCGACGACCCCGTCCCCGTCGTCTCCGGCAGCGATGGTCCCCGCGACGTGCGTGCCGTGGCCGCCGTCGTCCGACCACGGGTAGTTGCAGTCCTCACCCGCACACTCCACCCAGGATCTGTGGTTCTTTTCCTCCCCCGGATCGGCCAGGGTTCCCCCGAGGTCGGGATGCGTGTCGTCGATGCCGCTGTCGACGACGGCCACGTCGATCCCGTCGCCCGTCGCTCCCTCGGCGTGGACGACGTCGGCGTCGACGCGGTCGATACCCCACGGGAGTACCCCCCCATTCGCGACCTGCTTTCCCTCCCCACCCGGCTCGGAGACGTACGTCAGCGTCCGGTCGCGCTGGACGAACGCGACGTCCTCGCGGGCGCGCAACGACTCGCGACGGGCCTCCGAGAAGACCCCACAGACGAGCGTCATCGGTGTGTGCTCGGTGAGGTCGATCAGCCCGTGCTCGGCGTCGGCCACGGTCGCGGCGGCAGCGGTGCCGTCGCCGTCCACAGTGCCGACGATGTACTCGTCCATCCGGTCGAACACGGCAGCGCCGATCCCGAGGCCGAGTGCCCCCGTCCCGGCACTCTTCAGCACGTCGCGACGGGACCACTGCCGTTTTACCATACCTGACTCTGTGTCGGCGAGTGCGCATAAAATGCGTGATGGACTGGCAGGACGGCAGACGACGGATCGCCCGGCGGACGACGTGGCTACTCGTTGCGTTCCAGTTCCAGGTCGCTGGATTCGGACTCCCCCGGTCGCCGATCCGCGGATCCCTCGTCCGCCCGTTCGGGGTTCCGCTGTTCGGCGTCGGACGACTCGGTCGTGCGTGGCTGGGTCCCGGTTGATCCGACGGCGGCGGGCCGGGACGGGGGCTCCTCGACCGGTTCGGTGAGGCCGTCGCGCAGGTCGTCACCGAAGTGGGCGCCGAACACACCCACGCCGAAGCTGAGGCCAGCCGACACCAGCAGCGTCACCGGATCGACCGAGGCGAGAGCGCGAACCGCGGCGACGACGCCGTTCCCGACGAGCGTCCCCGCCACGAGGATGCCGAGGCCCGCGAGGACGGCGGCGACGCCAGCCTCGAGCAGCGGTCGGTCCTCGCGGACGAGGCCGGCTACGAACCCGCCGACGAGCGTCCCGACGTAGGCGCCGACGACGGGAACGAGCGCCAGCCCTGCAGCCGTCCCGACCCCGACTGCCACCGCGGCGACGGCGAAGGACACGGGCGAAAACCGCGACAAGTCCCTGTCGGTCACGAGTCCACCGTGTACCGGCGGCCCAATGTCTCTTTCCCCCTCGATGGTCCTGCACCTTTCACAGTGGCTGTTTTGACTCTGTCCCGCCGTGGCGGTATAGAACGCGGGCTTCACGGTCTGGGACACGGACATATGCAATCCGGTCGCGAAAGTAATCGCAACAACCACTATCAGAGAGCGGCAGCTGACACCCGGCTGACCCCGTATCCGGGTCCTTATCAACGGCCACACGAAAGAATAGACATGGAACTCGTGCCGGACACGAGCGTCGTCATCGACGGTCGGGTCTCAGAGCGGGTCGCGGACGGCGAGTTCGCCGGCGCGACCATCGTCGTCCCCGAGGCGGTCGTTGGCGAACTCGAAGCGCAGGCGAACGCGGGTCGCGAGACCGGCTGGGAGGGCCTCGCGGAACTCAAGCGCCTCGTCGACCTCCAGGAACGTGGCGAGATCACCGTGGAGTACATCGGCCGGCGACCCGAGGCCATCGAGAAACGCGAGGCTGGCGAGGGCGAAATCGACGCCCTCATCCGCGACGTCGCCGCCGACCGCGGGGCGACACTGGTTACCAGCGACGACGTGCAGGCCGAAGTCGCGCGGTCGAAAGGGTTCGAGGTCGTCTACATCGAACCCGACACCCGCGACGTCGATGAACTCGCAATCGAGCAGTACTTCGACGACCGGACGATGAGCGCCCACCTCAAGGTCGGCGTCCCACCGATGGCAAAGCGCGGGGATATCGGCGAGATGCGCTATGCGGAAATCGGCGACGAGACGCTGACAGAGGCGGATCTCCGGGAGTATGCAGCCGACATCGAGGAGGCCGTGCGGTACAGCCCGGAGGGGTTCACCGAACTCGACGAGCCAGGGATGACGATCGTCCAGTTCGGCCAGTACCGCATCGCCATGGCCCGACCGCCGTTCAGCGACGCCTTCGAGATCACGGCCGTCAGGCCCATCGTCAAGACGGATCTCGACGACTACGAACACGCAGACGAACTCCGGGACCGGCTGGGCGAGCGCAACCGTGGCGTGCTCATCTCCGGCTCGCCCGGGGCCGGGAAGTCGACCTTCGCCCAGGCCGTCGCGGAGTTTCTGGTCGACGCCGGCAAGGCCGTCAAGACCATGGAGAAGCCCCGTGACCTGCAGGTCGGCCCGGAGGTCACACAGTACACTGCGCTCGACGGCCGGATGGACAAGACCGCCGACTCGCTGCTGATGGTCCGGCCGGACTACACCATCTACGACGAGGTCCGCAAGACCGACGACTTCGAGGTGTTTGCGGACATGCGCCTGGCGGGTGTCGGCATGGTCGGCGTGGTCCACGCGACCCGCGCCATCGACGCGCTCCAGCGACTCATCGGGCGCGTCGAACTCGGACTCATCCCCCAGGTCGTCGACACTGTCGTCTACATCGACGCCGGCGAAGTCACGAAAGTCTACGACGTCAAAACCGAGGTCAAGGTACCGGAGGGGCTGATGGAGGAGGACCTTGCGCGCCCGGTCATTCTCGTCACCGACTTCGAGACCGGCAGGCCGGAGTACGAAATCTACACGTTCAACCGCCAGGTCGTCACGGTCCCGATCAACGGCGAGGACGGCAGCGGGAGCGACTCCGGGGTCGACCGCATCGCCAAACAGGAGATCGAGCGGGAAATCCGGTCGGTCGCCCCCGGCCGCGTCGACGTCGACATCCGGAGCCCGAACACCGCCGTCGTCTGGGTCGAGGAGAGTGACATCTCCCAGGTTATCGGGAAAGGCGGCGGCCGGATCTCGGACATCGAAAACCGGCTGGGCATCGATATCGACGTGCGTACCTTCGACGAGCGCCAGCGGGGCAACACCCAGGAGGGGACGGGCGGCAGTACCGGCGGGGCGAGCGCCGGCGGCAAGACCGTCACGCCGGACGTCACCGGGCGCCACGTCGTCATCCCGCTCGAGGGCCACGAGGGCGACACGGTCGAGGTCCGGGCCGACGGCGAGTACCTGTTCACTGCGACAGTCTCGCGGGGCGGCGAGGTGCAGGTCTCCCGTGGCAGCGCCATCGCTGAGGAACTCGAACGGGCCATCGACCACAACCGGACGATCACTGTCGTTCCGTCCTGACGCCGCCATTCCGTCCGATCAGTGTTCTCTCGGGTATAGCTGCGGCTGACTTGCGGTTGTTCAAGATCCCGTAGCGGGGGGCTGCTCCGTGGCTGTCCCACGTCTCCGGCGACGGCCGATACGGACTGCTGTGAGTATGTTCGAGCGGTTCGGAAAATAATGTCGTCTCGGCCGCTGACACTCTGTGACGGCCCGGCGGTGAGGCGAGCGAGGCGAGGCTCGTCGAACCCCGTTCGACGGCGGTGAGGCGAGCGAAGCGAGGCTCAGAAGAGTTCGCTCTTCGGGCGGTACGAGTCACAGTAGTCCGTACGACTCGTCTTCCGTCCAGGCCTCGTGGCCCGCGGTACGGCGAAGAGAAGGCGCGACGAAGACCAGTCCGCCCGGTCAGTCGGACACTGCGGCCTCCGGCTCTGCGCCCTCGACGATCTCGTAGAGGTTCTGGCGCGCGTCCGCGAAGTATACGTCCTCCTCGATGGCACCGACCTCGTCGAGCCGTTCGAGCGCGTAGCGTACCGTCCGAGCGGAGAGCATCGATTCTTCGACGATTCCCTTCTGTGTGAGTGGCCCGTTGTACTCGAGCACCTTGTAGACGAGTTTCGCGCTCGGCGGGAGGTCCGCGATGCCCTCCCCGTCGGATTCTGTCATCGATTGGTTGTGAGGGCGCCCGGCTGTATAAAGATTGAGGGATTGTTCCGTCGCCGCGTCACTCTCCCCCCCCGAGGGCTGACAGCTCCTCCGCGACCGCTGCCCGCTCGGTGTCGATAGCGGCAGTGTCGATGCCGGCCCCGAGGGCAGCCGACCGGGCGTCCTCGAGGGCGTCACGCGCCTCGGCGTAGGCCGCGAGGGCCGCATCCTCGCTGCCCTCGTCGCGTCGTTTCTCGGCGGCCTCGACGGCCTCCGTCGCCGTTCCATAGGCGTCCATGATGCGCTCACAGGCACGGAGCCAGGCGGTGACCCGCCGCGGACCGGGTTCCGTGTCCGCCGCGCCCGCCCGTTCACAGACCCCGAACACCAGCAGCGCGGCTTCGAGCACGGCGATCACCCCCTCGTGGTCGTCGGCCTCGAGCGCCTGCTCGCCACCCGTAAGCAGCGCCGTAACCTCCGTCCAGGCCGCCGTTCGCTCGCGCAACTGCTCGGCGTCGGCCCCGTCGGCAGTCAGCCGGTCGGCGGCTCTCCCCGCCGCTTCGAGCGCGTCGGCCGTTTCGGGTGCGCCGGTGATCGACTCGCCTCTGACCTGATCGGCGGCGGCGCGCAGGCGTTCGACCGCGGTGTCGCGGCGGGTCGACTCGGCGCGCGCGAGGATCGTCCCCCGCTTCCGGTCGAGCAGGTCCTGCTGTCGCTCCGTGGCTGCGTTCTGTGCCCCGTCGAGTGCATCGAGCGCAACTGCCACGCTTCCGGCACGTGACCCCCCATCCGCCGTCGCCAGCTCCCCCGTCACCGACAGCCACGCCTCGGCCTGTGTCGTTCGCCTCTCGAAGTCACGGTCGAAGCCGGCGCCAGTGGCCACGTCCGCTGCGGTCGTGACTGCCGCCCGTGCCGTCTCGAACGCCTCGGTCGCGTCGCCGTACGCGTCGTCGTCGAGATGTGCCTTCCCGCTCCCGGTCGCGGTTTCGGCCTGGTCGAGGAGGCTGTCGACGAGTTCGTTCGCGCGTGCCGTGTGGTCGATCGGTTCGTTCTCCGTACTGTCCGCGGAGCCCTCGCCATCGTCGTGACTCTCCCGGGTGACGGCGCCGCCGTCTGCGGCCTGCACCCTTTCGGCTGCAGCCTGTACCGTTTCGTACCGGTCGCGTGCGCGTTCGTAGCGCCCGTCGGCGACGTCCGCCGCGGCGCCGGCACACGCGTCTCTCGCGCGCTCGTACGCGTCTACCGGGTCCGTCTCCCGGCTGGTGACGATAGCTTCGGTCGGAAAGACGAGGTAGCCAACGACAGTCGCCCCGGCGGCGAGGGCGAGATACCACAGGCCGACGACGAGGCGGGCGTGCCAGACCCCCGTTATCGTGATGACGACCCCGCTGGCGAGCAGATACACCCCGTACAGGAGCAGGGCAGTGCCGGCGGCACCGGCGAGCGAGTCGACCTGGGACTCGGGGTCAGCGAGCGTGTCGTGGGCCGCCCACGCCATCAGTATCGCCGCTGCGATCCCGTTGAGCGCGATACCCCGGAGTACGTCCCTCCCGGTCAGCAGGTCGAATGCAAAGAGCACGACCGACGCGAGAAAGAGGAGAAGCCCGACCAGAAAGAGCCACGGGGAAAGCCGGCCACGGACCCTGACCTGGTCGGACATCGGCTGTTCCCGGATAGCGACCCCGGTGACATAAATCGGTCGTGTCCGAGAACAACGGCCTTTTTACTTCGGCCCGCGGACTGAGGTATATGGCAACAGAGACGGACGCCAAGAGCGCGGAGGCCGACACTGGCTTCACCCAGTTCGCCCGCGGCGTCACCGTCACCAGCACAGCGACGCTGTTTGGCGCTGTCGCGGGGATCCTCTCGCGACTCCTCACGTCGGGGCCGAGCGACCCCGTCGGCCTCGTCGTCCTCGCCGTGTTCGTCGCCGTCCAGCTCCCGATCTACAAGGGGCTGGGTATCGATGTCAGCGACTTCGGAGTGAAGGACAACCTGTACGTCGTCTTCATGACGTTCGTCCTCTGGTTCATCACCTGGTCGCTGCTGATGACCGCAGGCGCGCTTCAGTAACATGGCAGACGACAGCATCGCAGTCGTCGATCTGGAGCAGTGTCAGCCAGACAGGTGCAACTACGAGTGTGCGAACTTCTGCCCGCCAAACCGGACGGGCAAGGAGTGTATCATCACCCGCGAGGAGCGCTACGAGGTCGACGAGCCCTACCAGGGCAACGAGGACCAGATATGGATCTCCGAGGAAATCTGTCTCGGGGAGTCCTGTGGCATCTGCGTCGAGAAGTGCCCGTTCGACGCCATCCAGATCCTCAACCTGCCCCAGGAACTGGACGAGGACCCGGTTCACCGCTACGGGGAGAACGCCTTCGCGCTGTACGGACTCCCGGCCCCCGAGGAGGGTCGCGTCACGGGTATCCTCGGCCCGAACGGTATCGGGAAGACGACCGCAGTGCGCATCCTCGCCGACGAACTCGCCCCGAATCTCGGGGAGATCGGCGACGAACCCGACTGGGACCGGATTCTCGATGTCTACCGGGGCACGGCCCTGCAGGAGTACCTCGAGTCCATGCGGGAGGGCGAGATAACCGTGGCGCGCAAGCCACAGTACGTCGACAGGATCCCCGACCAGTTCGACGGGCCGACCCGGGCGTTGCTCGAGCAGACCGACGAACGCGGCGTGCTCGACGACCTCGTCGAGCGACTCGGTATCGGGCCGGTCGTCGACCAGCACATCGACACGCTCTCGGGTGGCGAACTCCAGCGCGTCGCCATCGCAGCGGCGCTCGCCCGCGACGCGGATTTCTACTTCCTCGACGAAATCACGCCGTATCTCGATATCGGCCAGCGGATGACCGTCGCGCGCCTCGTCCGCGACCTCGCCGAGAGCGGTGACCGCTCGATGCTCGTCGTCGAACACGACCTTGCCATCCTCGACTTGCTCGCGGACGCTATCCACGTGGGGTACGGCGAACCCAACGCCTTCGGCGTCATCACGCCGCCGAAGTCGGTGAAAAACGGCATCAACGAGTACCTCTCGGGCTATCTCGAGAACGAGAACATGCGCATCCGCCAGACCGACATCGAGTTCGAGGAGCACGCCCCCCGTCAGGCCGCGAAAGGCGACGTCGTCATCGAGTATCCGTCCCTCGAGAAGAGCTACGGCGAGGGGGAGTTCTCGCTGTCGGTCGAGGGCGGTTCGATCCGGGAAAACGAGGTGCTTGGCGTCGTCGGCCCGAACGGTATCGGGAAGTCGACGTTCGCGAAACTGCTCGCCGGTCGACTTGCCCCCGACGAGGGGACGCTCGACGCGGACCTCGAGATCGCCTACAAGCCACAGTACATCGAGATCGACCAGCCGATGCGCGTCGACGCCTTCCTTGCCTCTCTCACCGACGACTTCGGCTCCTCGTACTGGACAACCGAAATCGCCCAACCGCTCAAACTCGAACCCGTGATGGAGCAGAACCTGACGGCCCTCTCGGGTGGCGAACGCCAGCGCGTGGCTATCGCGGCCTGCCTCTCGGAGGACGCCGACCTCTACCTCCTCGACGAACCGTCGGCGCATCTGGACGTCGAACAGCGCGTCCTCGCAACCTCGGCTATCCGCCGGTACGCGGAGAACCACGACTCCACGGCGATGGTCATTGACCACGACATCTACATGATCGACCTGCTCAGCGATCGGCTCCTCGTCTTCGACGGCGAACCCGCAAGGCACGGCCACGCCGCGCCGCCACAGGGGATGCGCGAGGGGATGAACGAGTTTCTCTCGAACCTGGACATCACGTTCCGCCGTGACGAGCGCACCTCCCGCCCGCGCATCAACAAACCGGGCAGCCAGCTCGACCGCGAACAGAAGGCTGCGGGCGAGTACTATTACGCCCCGTGACGCCTTCCCGAACCGCGTGAGGCGTCCTCCGCCACGGCCGGTGGGGGTTCCCGGCCCCCGGTGGTGCCATACTGGACAGGGGCGCTGTTCCCGGTGTCCGGGCCGTCGAGAAGAGAGGGCCGACGGTCAGCGGGACTGTTCGGCGGAGATTAGCCGCCGGGGTCGCCGGGGTCAGCCGCCGGGGTCCCCGGGGTCAGCCGCCGGGGTCCCCGGGGTCAGG
>JAZKTU010000124.1:0-9164 GCA_036625385.1 Halovenus sp.
TTCATCTGCGGTTGCGGTGCGGTATCAGTACCGAACTTTGTGAGGTACTGAGTATGAGAAGCCGACATGATGACGACACCCTCTGTACGCAGCACGCCTGTCCGACAGAACCTCGATAGATCGATTCGGTGTCTGCGAGAGACACGGCGTGTCTCTTATCATCCAGTCGACGGGGGCAGTTTTTACCGTCTGTTCTGCTCCGGCAGAGATAATGTTTAGAGGTCCAGCAAATAACGATGGCATATGCACTGGCGGAGGCGACGCGACCTGGAAGGCGGGAAAGAACTGGGTGTCTGGTTGCTCCTCGACGACGGCACCGTCGAGAACGAACTGTACGTCGAGTCCCACGAGTACCGGGGCGGCGATTTCGACGTGTATACCGCGTCTCCTGACGGAGAGTGGGAGCACAAAGGCACCTTCGACACAGCCGGCGACGCGTTCGACGCAGCGCTCGCGCACATCGACGAGAGCCAGTTCCCTGTCGAAGGCACGTGAAGGGTCCACTCTTTCCTCGCGGGCAAACTCCAGTAGCCGGTGTGTCCGCACTCTATTTCTCGCATGACGTTTCTACCGACTTCTGTAGAGGTTGGTTCGGCGCGTGATGAAGACAGGGCGCGTCCTCGGCGTGGTGATCCAATTCTGCCTCGCCACCCCGAATCAAAAGAGATAGTCAGTTTTCAATTACAAAAGTGGTTCTTCCCACCGGTTGATACTCTGTCTGTGTGAATATGATGCACAGCCGCGACAATTTTAATCCAATACAAAACTGCGCCGGGATGTAAGAGGTTACTTATCCGTCATGAGTGATCGAATATGACCGAAGACTCGTTCGTCCCGACACGTCGACGGTATCTCCGCGCGGTCGGAGCGGTCGGTATCGTCGGGATGGCAGGCTGTTCGGGTGACGGCGGCGGGAGTAGTAATGACGGCGCGGGTAGCGGAGGTGAGACGGCTGGGGACGACGACACGGGTTCGTCCGGGTCAGCGGACGGGGACTCGGGAAGTGCCGACGTGACACCCTGGATGACGCTCCATGCCAACCCCGAACGGACCCAGTCGACGCCGGGCCCTGTCCCGCAGGGCCTCGCCGAGGTTGCCTCGACCGGCGCTCGCGAGTTCAACCCCCGAGGCGTCCCCTCGCAGCCACGCGTGACCGGTGATGGCGTGTTCCTGTTCGGACCCGAAGCTGTCGGGCGGTTCGACCTGTCGACGCTCGAAAACGAATTCAGCCAGGAGTTCGGCCGTCGGGCCGCCTTGGGGCGGACCACCATTCCAGGATACGTGGAGGGTGAGACGGTCGTCGCGGGGGTCGAGGATACCGTCACGGGGCTATCGATCGCCGACGGCAATCGGGAATGGATCGTGGACCGGACAGGATCCGCCACGGAGGGGAATCTCAACGTTCCGTTTTCGGCTGGGAACGGGGTCGGGTTCGTTACGAAAGGTGAGGTGGGAGTGCTGGGTGTGGACGCCCAGGAAGTCCGCTGGCGAGAGAGCGTCAGCTTCATTACCGAGGGTTTGCGTCCGAGGCCTCCTGTCGTCCATACTGAGAGCGGAACAGTCTTCGTGGCGTTCGAGACGGACGTGTTCGCGTTCGACATCGAGACGGGGGAGGAACGATGGAGTCTAACGAGAAACGAACCGACACCGCTTGCGGTCCAGGGCGAGACGCTGTACGTGGTCGACACGGACGGCGTCGTCGCCGTCGACCGTACAGACGGGAGCATGCAGTGGGAACAACTCAGAACCGAGATCAGTACGGGAGTGTTCGGAGGGCCCCGGTACGCCGTCGACGAGGATGGGCTCTACGTGATGAGTTCGACCGATAGTGTGATCGCCTTCGACCCGTCGGACGGCACCGAACTGTGGTCGACGCCGTTCACCGGGAGCGCCCCCAGCGTAGCCGCCGGCGGTGACGGTCTCGTCTACGGGACGGACGCCGGGATCCGCGTTCTCTCGAAGGAAAACGGCGAGTCACAGGCGTCGTTAGACACCAGTATGGTAGGCGGAATCTCGATAGCCGGTGGCCGAATCTACGGGTGGAAAGACGAGAACGTCGGGCGGAGCTTCACCGTCGTCGGTTCCGGATGACGCCTGTCCCGTCACTGGTCGAACTGGCGCACCATCGAACCCGGTGTATCGCTCGACCGGGTAGCAACGACAGGACACACGGGGAGGACTCCGACCGATCGACCCGTTCGAGGGGCAAGTCGCCGCCTCTACCGGGGGCTTGGAGTATACCCGTCCGTCGAGCACCGTCGAGACGGCGTCTCCTACCGCTGCTCGCGCTGTTCGAGCTTGTTCAAATGGATGAGATCTACCGGACAAACTGCCGAAATGCTTCCTCGACACCACCAAGCATATATTAGTGGTAAGATTCTTTATCAGTGGTAACGTAGTCTCATCTATGTCGACAGAAACGGACGGGCAGGGGCGGCTGTACATTCCGAAAGAGGTACGCGAAAGATACGGTCAGAAGTTTCATATCGTCATGTACGAGGACAGAATCGAGTTGATCCCGGTCGCGGACGATCCGCTGGCTGCTGTCCGCGAAGCGGCAGGTGAGCTTCGTGATGGGCCGGTCGAGGAAATTCGAGAGGACATCGAGGCTGAGGCGAACGATGAGGCCGAAAAAGCGGGCGGCGATCGATGACAGTCTACGTCGAGACGGATTTCCTGCTTGCACTCGCCAAAGACACCGATTGGTTACAGAGCGCCGCAGAGGACGCACTGGCCGAGTACGACGTCGAAACGTCTCCGTTCTCGTATCTCGAACTCCTCTTCGCCCGGGAACGCTACGAGTTCGACTACGTTCCGCTGGTTGCGAACCTGCTCGAACTCGTCTCTGTGCGAAACGAGGAAGAGAAACAGGTAGTGCTGAAAGCCGTCAACTACTACGACGAGGGAATGACGCCGTTCGACGCCTGCCACGCAGCGACTGCGGAAACCCGAGGGATGGACGTACTCTCCTCTGAGAAAGACTACGAAGACATCGAGGTAGAACGAGTCCCACTCGAACCGACTGACGAGGAATAAATCTGGACTGAGGAGAGAGTACCGACTGAACGAAGCGTGGTCCTCGTAGCGGTTGCCGTGGCCGCGCTTGCGACAGATTCAGGGCGAGTCTTCCGGCTGCTCATCGAATACAAAAATTCGGACGGTGACGCGAGAACAGGCATGCTCTTCCAGTAATACGTCGCTATAGACCCTGTAACAGCCGTTGTCCCGACTATCGACTCTCCCGTTGTTCGACCTTGTTCAACTCGATGAGCAGCCGGAAGATGGCCTTCACGAGGTTGGCGTCGACGTCGAACTGCTCGGCGTTCTCGCCGGCCCGGTCCATCACCCGCTGTTCCTGTTGCTCGTCGGTCGTGGGCAGGTCCTGTTCGGCCTTGACCTGTGCGATGGTGTCGGCGACGTAGGTCCGCCGGGCGATGAGTTCGACGATCTCGCGGTCGATACCACGGATCTCCCTGCGCAGTTCGTCCAGTGACATCTCGTCGGGGTCGACCCCGGTCGTGTCGTGTTCGTTGTCAGTCATCGATGAGTGCTCCCTCAGTCTGTGTGTGGGTCAGCCACGTCGTCCCCTCGTGGTCCGCCCACCGCTCCTGGACCCGTGCAAGCGCCGGGCGGTCGCCGACGGCGACAAAACTCGGGCCCGTTCCGGACAGCGAGACGCCGGCAGCGTCGGGCATCGCCTCGACCATCGGTGAGGGGTCGAAGCCCAGCGCGGCACAGAAGGCCAGCCCGTTGACCGTCATGGCGCGCTCGTACTCGCTGGCAAGCGCGAGGTCGGCGGCGAGGTCGGCCATCGGAGCTATCGCGCGGCACTGCTCGACGTCCGCGTCCGCGCTGTAGGCGCGCTCGGGTGGCGTCCAGACGAGAACGTCCCACGAGACCTCCTCGCGGGCCAGCACCTCGTCGGCCTCGTTGTCGGTCACGGTCACGCCGCCGAGCATGCTGGCGCTCGCATCGTCGAACGCGCCGGTGACGGTGACGCCGACCTCGCGTGCCGCGGCGACGCCGATCCGGGCGGCCTCCGCGCTGCTGATGTTGTTCGCCGCGTCGAGCGCGTCGAGCGTCGCCAGCACGGTCGCGTTCGCCGCCGCGCTCGAGGATTTCAGCCCCGCAGCCATCGGCACCTCGCTTTCGGTCCGGACGGTGCCGCCCTCGCCGTCGCCGACGCGGGCCGTCGTCAACGCGACACACCGCTCGACGAGCCGCGTATCCGCGTCGGGGTCGCCGGCAACCGTCCCCTCGACAGCCGCCGCGTCAGTCAGCGAGACCGTCGCCGTCGTATACTCGTCGATGGCGAACGCCGACCCGGTCCCGGTCGCGAGCGCGTTCAGAACCGTCCCCGCCGCAGGTGCGGACGCCTGTCCCTCCATGTCTCTCTCTCTCGCACGACTGTATTTACCAGTGATGGTTGCCGCCGCCGACACCCGAGCGCGACAGGGCCACCGCGGGACGGAATGGACTATACGGGACGACAGCAAAGGGCTGGTATGGACTACTCGGAAGTGCCGCCGGACACCCTGCCAGTCGAGTTGACCGACGGTGGGATCGGCGTGACGTACACCGACGGTCGGCGGGTCTTCTACCACGGCGTCCCGACACCTGTCGAGGCGCCCCACGAGACCGCACCGGGAAAGGAGGTCCACGTCCTCGTGACCGACGGCAGCGCCGCCAGCGGCGTCTTGCTCTACGTCAACGAGCGCGCGACTGGCGACGGGATTCTGTCGGATTCGGGAGTCGGCCGCGTGCTCGTCGGGGCGGGCGAGCGGGCAACGGTGTTCCCGGGTGTGACCGTCGAAGGCGGGGAACTCAGAGAGACCATCACCGTCGACCACGACGCCCTCGACGGGCGCGTGTTCGTCTTCGAGGAAGACCAGTTCGCTGAACGGTCGTTCGAGCTCGTCGCGGACGCGGGGGCGGACGGGTAGCGGTTCCGGCCCTCGCTCTCAGTGAAAGTACGTCGGCTCCTCGGCGTCGCAGGTGTTCTCGTGCTGGCGGGCGTCCTCCTTCGAGTCGAAAAGCAGCCCACAGTGCTCACACTCGTACCACGTCATGTCGTCGCGCGTGGTCTGTGACACCATATCTAGAGTTCCGCGAGCATCGAATATATGCGTTTCTCCCGCCCGTGGCGGACGCTTGCAAAAGTTAAACCCGGACGCGACCCTAGTGTAGGACATGACTGCGGGTAACGGTATCGCGACGGTCCGTGTTGCGGGGGCGCGTAAGCGCGATGCCGGGCGCGGCATCGCACGGCTCCCGACACAGATCCAGTCGGAACTCGGCATTCTGAGCGGCGACCCGGTGATCATCGAGGGGGAGCAACTCACCGTCGCGAAAGTCTGGCCCGGTGAGGACGGCGAGGCCGTAGTCCGTATCGACGGGGACACGCGCGCGAGCATCGGTGTCAACATCGGCGACACGGTGACGGTCCGGACGGCCTCGGTCGAGGACGCCGCCAGGGTGACGCTCCAGCCAGCCGACGACCACGCGGACGACGCCCCCGCCGAGGAGGCGCTCCGCCGGAAGCTGCTCGACCGACTCGTCCGCACCGGCAAGCAGTTGCGCGTCGAGGGGTACGGCCCCTACGTCGTCACCGACACCCGACCGACCGGTTCGGTCCGCATTACCGACGCGACGAGCGTGTCGGTCGACCCCGAAGTCACCGCCCCTGCCGGCGTGCAGGAGGACACGGAGACAGACGACAAAGAGGCGGACACTGGAGCGACCTACGAGGACATCGGCGGCCTCGACGAGGAACTCGACCTCGTCCGGGAGATGATAGAACTGCCCCTCTCGGAGCCGGAACTGTTCACTCGCCTGGGTGTCGACCCGCCGAAGGGGGTGCTCCTGTACGGCCCGCCGGGCACCGGCAAGACGCTCATCGCGCGGGCGGTCGCCAGCGAGGTCGACGCCTACTTCGACACCATTTCCGGGCCCGAAATCGTCTCGAAGTACAAGGGGGAATCCGAGGAGCGCCTCCGCGAGGCGTTCCAGCGCGCGAGCGAGAACGCTCCGGCCATCCTCTTCGTCGACGAGATCGACTCCATCGCCGGCGCCCGCGACGACGACGCGGACATGGAGAACCGCGTGGTCGCCCAACTGCTGACGCTGATGGACGGGCTCGAGGAACGCGAGGAGGTCGTCGTCATCGGCGCGACCAACCGCGTCGACACGGTCGACCCCGCGCTGCGCCGTGGCGGCCGGTTCGACCGCGAGATCGAGATCGGCGTTCCTGGCGAGACGGGCCGGCGCGAGATCCTCGACGTCCACACGCGGGATATGCCCCTCGGGGAGGGCGTCGACCTCGACGCGCTGGCCGCGCGCCTCCACGGCTTCGTGGGCGCGGATATCGAATCACTCGCCCGCGAGGCCGGCATGGCGGCGTTGCGCCGCCGCAAGTCAGTCGAGGACAGCGCCGAACTCGCGGTGTCGATGGCGGATTTCGAGGCGGCGCTGACCGGCGTCGACCCCTCGGCGGCGCGCGAGTACGTCGCCGAATCTCCCGACACGGGCTTCGACGACGTGGGCGGGCTGTCGGAGACGAAAGCACGACTCCGCGAGGCTGTCGAGTGGCCACTCCAGTACGGCCCGCTGTTCGACGCGGCGGCGACCGAGCCGCCCAGCGGTGTGTTGCTGTACGGCCCGCCAGGCACCGGCAAGACGCTACTCGCGGAGGCCATCGCGGGCGAGAGCGGCGTCAACTTCGTACGGGTCGCCGGCCCCGAGGTACTCGACCGCTACGTCGGCGAGAGTGAACAGGCCATCCGCGACCTGTTCGAGCGTGCGCGCCAGACGGCCCCCGCGATCGTCTTCCTCGACGAAGTCGACGCCATCGCGACCAGCCGCGGCGAGGGTCACGAGGTGACCGAACGCGTCGTCTCGCAACTGTTGACGGAACTCGACCGGGCCGCCGAACACCCGAAACTGGTCGTGCTGGCCGCGACGAACCGGCGGGAGGCCATCGACCCGGCGCTGTTGCGTCCCGGCCGCCTCGAACAGCACATCGAGGTGCCAAAGCCCGACGAGACGGCCCGCCGGGAGATTCTCGGCGTCCACACCCGCGGGACGCCACTGGGCGACGATGTCGACCTCGACGACCTCGCAGCGGTGACGGCTGGCTACGCCGGTGCGGAACTCGAGGCCCTCGTCCGGGAGGCCTCCATGCGGGCGGTCCGCGAGGTGGCGACCGGCGTCGACCCAGGCGCCGCAGCCGACCACGCCGATGAGGTGACCGTCACTGCCGCCCACTTCGAGGACGCGCTCGACTCGCTCGACCGGTAGCGCGGGAGCTGATCGCATAAGTACCATGCCATACCATACCAAGCAGCTTTCAGGTTGTCGGGTGTAAAAACCAGTGACTTCCAGTCAGGCACGTTGCCACTGTCAGGCCTGGAAGTCGACCGTGTTCCCGCTGAGTGTCGGTCGTCGGTAGACTTCCCCCCACAGGACGTTTTTGATCGAAACCCGCCAGTACGAGATCCCTCACCGGGGCATGCAGTGACAGGTGCTATCCTACGGCATGCTTTTCAGGGCGCCCCTCCAAGGTCGGCGTATGTCCCAGCAACGCCAGGACCACGAGACGTACACACACTACATCGACGGCGAGTGGGACGAGGGCGCGGGGTCGGAGACGTTCGAGAGTACGAATCCGGCGACGGGGGAACCGCTGGCGGAGTTCACGCGCGGGACCGAGGCGGATGTCAGCGAGGCCGTCGGCGCGGCAGCGGCGGCCTTCGAGGAGTGGCGCGAGTACTCCTACATCGACCGGGCGGAGATTCTCTGGGAGGTGTTCCACGAGATGCGGGACCGCCACCAGGAGCTGGGCGAGATTGTCACGAAGGAGTGTGGCAAGGAGATCAGCGAGGGGAAAGCCGACGTCACCGAGGCGTGGCACATGGTCGAGTGGGCCGCCGGGAACGCCCGCCACCCGCACGGCGACGTCGTCCCCTCCGAAATCGCCGAGAAGGACTCGTACATGCGCCGCAAGCCCCGCGGCGTCGTCGGGTGCATCACGCCCTGGAACTTCCCCGTCGCGATCCCGTTCTGGCACATGGCCGTGACGCTGGTCGAGGGCAACACCGTCGTCTGGAAGCCCGCCGAGCAGACGCCGTGGTGTGGCCAGGTCGTCGCCGAGATGCTCCGGGAAGCCGGCGCCCCGGACGGCGTGTTCAACCTCGTGCAGGGCTACGGCGACGCCGGGGCCGCGCTGGTCGAGGACGACCGCGTCGACACCATCCTCTTTACCGGGTCGGCCGAGGTCGGCCACGAGGTCGCGGGGACGGTCGGGCCGGCGGCGGGCAAGACGGCGTCCTGCGAGATGGGCGGCAAAAACGCCGTCGTCGTCACCGGCGAGGCCGACATGGACATCGCGTTGCACTCGGCGGTGATGTCGGCGTTCAAGACGACCGGGCAGCGGTGCGTCTCCGCCGAGCGCCTCGTCGTCCACACCGACATCTACGACGAGTTCAAATCCCAGTTCGTCGACCTCGCCGAGCAGGTGGCGGTCGGGGACCCTCTCGACGAGGAGACGTTCATGGGACCGCTCATCGACGAACAGGCCGTCGAGAAGTTCCGCAGATACAACGACCTGGCCCGCGAAGAGGGCGCGAACGTGCTGGTCGACCGCGCCGAACTGGACGACGAGGAGGTCCCCGACGGCCACGAGGACGGCAACTGGGTCGGTCCCTTCGTCTACGAGATCGAGTACGACCCCGACCTGCGCTGTCTGAACGAGGAGGCGTTCGCCCCCCACGTCGCGCTCGTCGAGTACGAGGGCGCCATCGAGCGCGCCATCGAGATCCACAACGACGTCGACTACGGGCTGGCGGGGTCGATCGTCAGCGACGACTACCGCGAGATCAACGCCTTCCGGGACCGCGCGGAACTCGGATTGGCGTACGCGAACCTGCCCTGCATCGGCGCGGAGGTCCAGCTCCCCTTCGGCGGCGTGAAACGGTCGGGCAAGGGCACGCCCCACGCCCGCGAGGTCATCGAGGCCGTCACCGAGCGGACCGCCTGGACGCTCAACAACAGCCGCGACATCGAGATGGCCCAGGGCCTCTCGGCCGAGATCAAAACCGAGGACGACTGATAGTGCTTGTTGTGACTGTGTCCCGGGTCGACCCAGGCCCTCGTGCGGTCGATCCCGT
>JAZKTU010000013.1:0-35543 GCA_036625385.1 Halovenus sp.
CGCTACCCCGGGGTTGCGAATTCGTTCAAAATGTTACAGCCGGCAGTATAAACTGCCCGCTGGCCTGCCTCGCCGGAGAACGCCAGGTTCTCACCGGCGCTACCGGTCGAAAGTGCGATCCGATAGGACACAACTGACCAGCCGTCCTCACTGACGACACGAACAGGACTAGACGTTCCACTTCCGGGAACGACCCGTCGCCAGTCCGGAGCCGCTACTTGTGACTTGCTACCAGGATTTTTGCTCCCGACGCGCAAATCTGACTCTCATGAAGTACGTCCAACCTGGGGAGACCGGCGTCGAAGTCTCCCAGCTCTGTCTCGGGACCTGGATGTTCGGAACTGAATCCGAGGGCGGTGGCGTGGCGACCGACCGCGAGCAAGCCCACGACTTGCTCGATGCGGCCTGGGACCACGGGATCAATTTCTTCGATACGGCAAACAGCTACGGCGGCGGCGACAGCGAGCGATACATCGGTGACTGGCTCGCTGATCATGACCGCGAGAACTTCGTGCTCGCCAGCAAGGTCTACTGGACGACCCGTGGGCGGCGCGAGGCAGGGCTCTCCCGAAAGGTCATCCGGGCAGAGATCGAGGGCACCCTCGACAGGCTGGAGACGGACTATCTCGACATCTACTACATCCACGGCTGGCACGAGCTATCCCCGATCAAAGAGACCCTCTCGGCGCTGAACGACCTCGTTCGTGCGGGAAAAGTCCACTACCTCGGCGTCAGCAACTTCGCCGCCTGGCAACTCCTCCAGTCGCTGTGGATCACTGACGTCCACGACTGGGAGTCGATTTCGGTCGTCCAGCCCCGGTACAATGCCGTCGACGGCTACCCCTACACGGTCGATCCGGCCGAGCAGCCCCTTCCTGGTCTGTTCGACGCCTGCCGCGACCAGGGGGTCGCCGTCTGTCCGTACGCCCCGCTTGCTGGCGGTTTCCTCACTGGCAAGTACGACCGCGGGCCGGACGGTACCGTGGTCGGCCCCGACGGCTCCCGTGCCGACGTATTGGGTAACTTCGGTCCGTTTTCCGACCGGGCGTGGAGGGTCCTCGATGCGGTCCGCGAGGTTGCCGCCGAGACAGGCGCGAGTCCGACCCAGGTCGCACTCCGCTGGACGATAGCAGCCGAGGAGATCACGTCGATCCCGGTCGTCGGCGCTCGCTCGCTTGACCAACTCGACGAGAACGTCGGCGCTCTCGACGTCTCCCTGACCGACGAACAGTACGACCGCATCGCGGGTGCCGGCCGGGACGACGCCGGGTCGTGGCCAGTCTACGGAGACTGATTCTCATACTGCTGGCTGGACCATTTTGACAGCATTCGACACTCCGGGGTGTCGAATCTCTTGACGAACGTACGGCCAGCAGTATCAGCCCCGGACTGGCCGCGCCTTGTCACACAGGTCACTCGCCTGGGCTTTTTTCGTACTACGTGAGTTACGGGACTGTCCTGGCGCCTCTTTGATCCCTCTCTCCAGAAGCGTGCGAGCAGACTGAGGACTGGTACTTATTGCTTTCACTCTCCTGTGTTATCGTATGTCACGGGACGCTGACGGGTCGAGCCCATCGACGATGGCCCCGGACGACGCGTTCTCGATGCTGGGGAACGAAACACGCATCGGGATTCTCCAGACCCTCGGCGAAGCCGAGGAGCCGCTCTCCTTTACCGAGTTGCGTGACCGGGTTGGCATCCGGCAAGGGGCGCAGTTCAACTACCACCTCGACAAACTGGTCGGCCACTTCGTTGGCAAGACTGAGGAGGGGTATTTGCTCCGGCAGCCGGGCCGGCGTGTCGTCCAGGCCATTCTCTCGGGTGCAGTAACAGCCGACCCCACACTAGAGCCGACCGAAATCGACTTTTCCTGTCGCCACTGCGGTGCACCAGCCGAAGTCGGCTACAGCCACAAAGAAGTGCGGCTATCCTGTACTGAGTGTGGCGGCAACTACGAGAAATCGGCGGTCCGTGAGTGGGACGACGACTGGGAGTACGGGAATCTTGCGAACATGCCGCTACCGCCGGCAGCTATCCGGGACCGGTCGGCAGCGGGTGTGTTACGGGCCGCAGCGACTCGCAGTCACCTCGACGCCCTGGCGGCGGCCGGCGACGTCTGTCCGCGCTGTTCGGCCACCGTCGAGTCCACTGTTTGTGTCTGCGAGAACCACGACACGACCGGCGGGCTCTGTGACCAGTGTGACCACCGGCTCGCCGTCCTGATCGATTTCCGGTGTACGAACTGCCTCTACGAGCAGGAGTTCACAGCCGTGATGGCACTTCTGGACGTCCCCGAACTGGCAGCGTTCGTCGGCGAACGCGGGTACAATACGACGTCCGACGGTATCGAGTGGGGCTGGGACTACGACGAGGAGATTCTCTCGACCGATCCGTTCGAGGGACGGTTCACGTTCAGTATCGACGGGGACTCGATCACACTGACCGTCGACGACGACCTGGACGTGCTTGACGTCGTCCAGTGAGAATTACCGCCTCCGTGTCTTCCTGTTTTTGATCGTGGTCAGTCGCGGAGCGCCGACACGATCGTCCGGACACTCTCCGGGCCGTTTTCGACGAGCGCTTTCGGGAACGACCGGCGCGCACCGTCGAGCGCGTCTCGAAGTGCCGAACCCGGTTCGGCTGTGACCGGTTCCCCGTGGCCGACCAGAATCCGCTCGGGTTCCAGTTCTGCGAGCTCCGTCGGCGGCACCAGTCGCCGGAGGAGTTCCAGCCCCAGTGATTCGTCACCCACACGGAACAGGTCGACGGTCCCGAGCGAATCCGGTACGACAAGCGTCCCGGTCGGTTCGTGGCACCAGACAGCCTCCTGCCAGCCCGGAAAGGGACGGGAGGGGAGTACGCGAACGGACGGTGCCGGAGAGAACGCGTAGCGTTCGACTGGTGCGTCGAGGCGGGCTTCGACGCGGTCCATCCAGGCAGGGATGTGGACGGCCACGTCGTGGCGTCGTGCAATCCGTCCGGCATCGCGTGCGTGGTAACACGAGAGCACCGCAACGCCGGTCACCTCCCCGAGCGAGGCGATCCGTTCCTCGACGTTCGGTGCGTCGAGGGGGTCGATGAGCCAGGTCCCTTCCCCGGTCCCGATCGCGTGACTACCGCGCTGTCCGTCTTCGTCCGGATGTGCAATCCAACTGACCCCGCCGTCCCAGTCGGCAGTGATCCGTGCGCCGTCCGAGTCGCTTCGCTCGAAGATCGTCATGTCTGGACGCTGCTCGTCCGTGACTATAACAGCCCGTGATTCCGGCTCACTGCTCGAGACTCGGCGAGAACGACTGGTCGCGGGCAACCACCGTATCGGGCGTGAACTGAATCGACGACCAGCGGTCTGGGTCCAGATCGACGAACCCCGGGTCCCACTCGTCGATCTCCTCGCCCAGGTACTTCCGGAGGAGGCGCCGGGCACGCGTCACCGCTGCCGTGCCGCGCATCCCGACGTGCTCGACACGGCCGGTGTGGACGTCGAAATCGACGACCGCGAGGGCGGTTTCGGGCCGCTGCGCGACGCGCTCCGTGTCGGATTTCTCGACAGTGTCGGCGGTGATCCAGACAGCATTGTCTTCCCAGAGAACCCACAGCGGCGAGATCCGGGGATGGCATTCCGGAGTGACGGTTCCGAAAAAACAGAACAGCGGTCGGTCGAGGACCGACTCGAGTTGCCCCTCGAGTGTGTTCTCGAGTATCTCCATACGCCCGGCAACGACGGGGGCTCAAAGAGCGTTTGGCGGGTCTCGATGGCTCCGGTCGGCTACCGACAGAGCGCGAGGAAGTTCTCGAAGACCTCGTCGCCCTCTTCGGTGTGAGCAACCTCGGGATGCCACTGGACGCCGAACAGACCCCGGTCGGTGTCGCTCATCGCCTCGACGCTGCAGACGTCGCTCCGGGCGGTTCGCTCGAAGCCGGAGGGGACTTCTTTGACCTCGTCGGCGTGGCTTGCCCACACCCGCGTTTCGGGGGCAAGCGACCCGATGAGCGGGTCCGACGGTTCCGTGATGTCGACGGTGACGTCCGCGTAGCCGCCGTACTCGCCAGGGCCGACCCGCCCGTCGAGCTCGTCGGCGATGATCTGCATCCCGAGACAGATACCGAACACGGGGATGTCGAGGCCGAGATAGGCCGAACAGTTGCCGATACGGTCGATGTCGGGGCCGCCCGAGAGTACGAGACCGTCAGCCTCGATCTCCTCCCGCGGGGTCCCGTTGTCGATGAGTTCGACGTCCACGCCCATGTCACGCAACGCACGCTGTTCGAGGTGCGTGAACTGACCGTGGTTGTCGACAACGTCGATACGGGTCATTGCTCTCCGGTACACGACAGAGGAATAAATGTCCCCCGCTTCCCGCAGGCGGTGTTCAGAGACCCACCCGGCTGGTGGTGCCACAGCTGCCGCACCGCAACTCGACCGACCCGTCTGCGAACCGGGGTCCGCGAACGACGTCACGCGACCCACAGTTGGGACAGGACAGCCACTCGTAGATCGATATCGGCTGTCGTTTGGTGTGAGGAGCCATCGGTAAAACCTATGGGCTGCAGCCGTATGAACGGCCCGCATCCAGACTCGAGAACGTCCGACTAGAGCTCGAAAATATCGGTCACCGAGTACGAGACAAGTCCCGTATTCGTACAGGTCTCTGGACAATTCACGTCGACAGCGACCAGGAAGGAACTGATCAGTCCGATGACCCGGCGGCGGACGCGGAGTCATACTGCCGGCTGTAACATGTTGAAAGAATTCGCCACCCCGGGGTAGCGAATATCTTTACGCACGTACAGCCGGCAGTATCAGCCGACCGGAGTAATGGTGTCCTGCCGGCGCTGCCGGTCGTGCCGGCTCTCGCACTCCTTGTCGGCCTGCGACAGTGGCGGGGGAGAGCTAGCCACTGTCGCCTACCGGAGGCGGCCCGTCCGGGGTCGAATCTGGCCGACAGTCGACATCCCGGTCGGTCGCTACCACACGGAACCGGTCATCCCGGTTTCACCCCTTTTTTGCCGTGTAGCGATGGCCGACGAACAGTCGGATGTGTGCAGCCTACAACCCGGAGACGTGTCCGTCTTTCCGGGGTTCGGTCGCGCCCGAGAGCGTGCCGTCCCGGTTGCGAGCGGCCTGTGCGCCGCCGAAGGCGCCCGGCGGTTCGACGCGGACGTCGTGGCCGCGGCGGGCGAGTTTCGAGGCGACGCCGGCGGGGAGACGCTCCTCGATGGCGAGTGTCCCGTCGGCGCGGTACCGCCAGCGTGGCGCGTCGAGCGCCGCCTGCAGGGGCATCCGGTAGTCGATGACGTTCGCAAGGACCTGCACGTGGCCCTGTGGCTGCATGTACCCGCCCATCACGCCGAAGGCGAGCCAGTCACCCTCGTCGAGGTGGGCGAGGGCGGGCACGAGCGTGTGGAACGGGCGCTTGCCGGGTTCGAGCCGGTTTGGCTTGTCCGGCGAGAGCGAAAAGGAGGCCCCGCGGTTCTGGAGCGCGATCCCCGTCTCGCCGGCCACGAGTCCGCTCCCGAACCCGGCAAACCGGGAGTTGATGTACGAAACCACGTTGCCCGCGTCGTCCGCAACAGTCAGCAGGACGGTGTCCGCGTCCTCGCCGACCGTTCCCGGCGTTCCGACCTCGACGTCCGACAGCGGTTCCGGGCCGATCAGTTTCGCCCGCTCGCGTGCGTAGGCTTTCTCGTGGAGCCGCGTGACCCCCTCGAACTCTGGGTCGGTGATATGGTAGTGGCCGTCGGCAAAGGCCACCTTCATCGCCTCGACGAAGGCGTGGACGCGGTCGGCCGACTCGTAGGCGTGCTCGCCAGCACCGATCTCCTCGGCGATGTTCAGCGCCTCGAGCGCGATTTGCCCCTGGTTGTTGGGTCCAAGCTCGAAGATGTCCGCGCCGCCGTAGGTCGTCGAGAGCGGGTCGGGCCACTCTACCTCGAAGCTGGCAAGATCATCGACGGTCATGAACCCGCCGTTCGACTGGATCTCCGTCGCGATGGCCTCTGCGATCTCCCCCTCGTACACCACGTCGGCCCCGTCCTCGGCGACGCGCTGCAGCGACTGACCGAGTCGGGGGAGCCGGACGGTCTGGCCCACGGTCGGGGAGTCGCCGTCGAACAGGAACGCCTCGCGGGCGTGGTCGTCGGTGAACAGCTCCTCGCCGTGGGTCCACTGTGCGGCGACCACTTCGGTAACCGGGTAGCCGTCGGTCGCGTACCCGATTGCGGGTTCGAGGACGTCGGTGAGCGTCAGCCGGCCAAATCGCTCGATCGTCGCCTCCCAGCCCCGTGCGGTCCCGGGAACCGTCACGGTGTGTGGCCCATGATCCGGCATCGTGACGCCCTCGCGCTCGCGGTCGCTACCGTACTGTGTGTCGTGTTCCTCGCCGACGGCCTCGCGGACGCGCTCGCGGGTCGCCCTCTCCGGCGCGTGGCCGGCGGCCCGCATCGCACCGATATCGCCGTCAGCGGTGCGGTAGCAGGCGAAGACGTCGCCGCCGAGTCCGGTGCTGGTCGGTTCGACGACGTTCAGCGCCGCCGCCGTCGCAACCGCGGCGTCGAAGGCGTTGCCGCCCCCGCGGAGGATCGCTCCGCCGGCTTCCGCGGCGAGTGGCTGGCTCGTCGCGACGATACCTGTCGGCGCGTACACGGTCGACCGCCGGGAACTGAACCTGTCCAGGTCGGGATCCATACCCCCCGTTCGTGACCCTCGGTAAAACAAGTTACACCGGCGGGATGACGGCTGTCGTCTACAGCGCGACAGGATCGAACGGATCGTTCTTGCCACGCCAGGTCTCCCGGTCGTTGCGCTCGCGAGTGTCGAGATACACCTCCAGCCCGTTCCCGCTCGGGTCGTCGAAGTACAGCGCCTTGCTGATGCCGTGGTCGACCGGCGAGACGTCGACGCCGCGCCCCGCCAGCCGTCTGTACGTCGCTTCGAGCGCGTCGGCGTCTTCGACCTCGAAAGCAGCGTGATAGAGGCCGACCCCAGCCGTCTGTTCCGGTGTGTCCGGCCGGACCGCCTGCAGTGCGACGTCGTGGTGGTGGTCGCCGTAGGTGAGAAAGGCGTACCGACCGTGGCGTTCCTCGACCGCCAGACGCAGGACGTCCGTGTAGAACGCTACCGCGCGCTCGATGTCCCGGACCTTCAGATGGACGTGTCCCAGTTTCCGTGGCCCGTCGCGCTCGCTTGTTTCGCTCATACTGGAGGGGACGAGTCTCCGCGACAAAAGTAGTCCGTCCTGGCTGTCCTTTCCGCGGTGTCTCGTGGCTCACACGGTCGTGCGTGATTCTGTACGGCCATGGACTC
This sequence comes from Halovenus sp., assembly GCA_036625385.1. Classification (GTDB taxonomy): domain Archaea; phylum Halobacteriota; class Halobacteria; order Halobacteriales; family Haloarculaceae; genus Halovenus. Next base: position 7,304 of record JAZKTU010000013.1, read on the forward strand.
GTTCCCGCCGAGTCTCATACTGCCGGCTGTCCCATGTTGAACGAATTCGCCACCCCGGGGAGGCGAATATCTGTCCGAACGGACAGCCGGCAGTATCAGACCACTGTCGCACTGCGGTGTCGAAAAAAGTCACGCACGACCGTATCACTCCCTCTCGTACCGGTCGGCGGCGGACTCGAACCCGAGTTCCTCCTGCTCGCGGCTCCGCCTGCGCTCGCGCTCGGCGATCGCCTCCGGATCGGAGTTGACGTCGTCGTCGATACGCCCCCAGGAGTTGTGGACTTTGGCGTGACACCACCGACAGAGGAACACCGTGATCTCGTGGTCGGTTCCGGCGGTTCCGCGCGGGGAGTCATCCGCATACGAGAGGTGGTGTTCCTCGAGCAACGGGCGCTCGTCCTCGTAGGCAACCCGCCGCTCGCGGAGTCCACAGCGCACACACTCGCGGTCGCGGTTGCGACACCGGAAGTGCGGGCAATCGTCCCACTCCCACGGCCCCATTGGGCCGTCCTCTGCTGGGTCGCCGGCGACCGGGCATCGGAACTCCTCGGCGCGACGCTCGCTCGCGAAGGCCGGGTCGCGGTCGCTGTGCTCGAGTGCGAAGCGACAGCGACCGTCGTCGGTGAGGAAGTCACAGCGGTCGACGACCGCGTACGGGTCGTCGACACCGACCGGCGTCCCGGCGTCCGTTCGCTCCATGTCCGTGTGCTGGTCGCGGCCACCCTTGATACTGCCGGCTGTAAGTTCGTAAAGACGGGGTGTCGAATTCCTTCGACCTGTTACAGCTGACAGTATGAGTCTGTGGCCGTCCAGAGGTTCAAGTACGGTACCGACACAGCTCCCGGTGTGACGTTCGTCATCGGGGCCGGGAGGGACGACTGCTGCCCCTCGGGGCTGCTTGGGACGTACAGGGCGCTCGACGGGAGCCACGGCGCTGACCTGCGACTCGACTTCGACGGTCCACACGCAATGCTCGTGGTCGGCAAGCGCGGGTACGGCAAGTCCTACACACTGGGCGTGCTCGCGGAGGAACTCGCACGAACCCGGGGTGTCGCACCGGTCGTTGTCGACCCGATGGGTGTGTTCGAGACGCTCGGGGCAACCGCCGACGGCGAACCGGTCCCGGCGACGGTCATCACGGAGCCGGCTCTGACGCCCGACGCGCTCGACCCGCGCTCGTGGTGTTCGCTGGTGGGTCTCTCCCCCGAGAGCGACGCAGGGACACTCGTCTGGCGGGCTGCCCAGGAGTCGGAGACTCTCACAGGGATGGGCGACCACATCGACGCCGCGGACGCGTCACGTTCTGCTCGTCGCGCCGCCGGCAACCACGTCCGTCTGGCCGAGTCCTGGGGCGTGTTCGACCGGCACGGTGTCGATGCCGCGAGCCTTGGTGACGGCGCGGTGACGGTGCTCGACGTCTCCGGGCTGGACGCCGCACCGGCCGGTGCTGTCTGTCGCGGCGCAGCTGAGGCGCTGTACCGTGCCCGCGTGACCGACATCGTCGACCGCCTCCCCTGGTTGCTCCTCGACGAGGCGCACGTCTTCTTCGGGGGGGTCGCCGCCGGTGCTCTGCGCCGCCTCCTGACGCGTGGCCGTGCACCCGGCGTCAGCCTCGTGGCGGCGACCCAGCGACCCGGCGACCTGCCCGAGGTTGCACTCTCACAGTCCGACGTGCTTGCCGCCCACCGGCTGACCGCCGGCAGCGACCTCGACGCGCTTCGGGCGATTCAACCGACATATTTCGACGGTTCCCTCGAGGCACGGCTCCCGACCGACACCGGCGAGGTGCTTGTCGTCGACGACGCTACCGAGACCGTCCACGCGGCCCGGATCCGCGAGCGCGATACCCCACACGCCGGCGAGAGCCCCAGCGTGACAGCGCGTCGGGCCGATGGCTGGCGGGGCGACTGATACTGCCGGCTGTCTGTTCGGACGGATATTCGACACCCCGGCGTGGCGAATCCGCTCAACATGGGACAGCCGGCAGTATGACCGGTCTGTCGCTCCGTCGAGGAACAGGCTTTTTTCCAGCCGCGGTCACCTGCGGGTATGACCGACATGCGGGTCGTGCTCGAACGGGACGACACACACGGCGAGGGGGGGACGGAGGCAGCGGTGCTCGCCACCGACGTCGAGGTTGCCGACTCGGCACTCTCACAGGCGCGGGGATTGATGTTTCGCTCCGGGGTCCCCGAGGACTACGCGCTCGTTCTGGAAGTCGGTGGCGGCGGCCTGCTCCCCTTTTCGGGCGGTCCCTCCCGCCAGATCGTCCACATGCTCTTTGTCCGCTTTCCGATCGACGTCGTCTGGCTGGTCGACGACGAGGTCACGAAAGTTGCCCGGCTGCGGCCGTGGCGGAGCGTCCGGCTGGGTACGGCCGACCGTATTCTCGAACTGCCAGCGGGGGCGGCAGCTGACGTGTCTGCCGGCGATACCGTCCGCGTCGAAACCCCGGACGGCTGATCCGACCGCAAGAGGCAACCTTATACGTCTCCGCGCCCCCAGAGACGCTTGAGGTTATCATGACCCGTGATCGATTTATTCGGGGGTCACCCCGATACTAACGCACTCGACGACGTCGGTAGTGTACAGTTTCTGGATACGACCCTACGCGACGGTGAACAGGCCCCGGGTGTCTCGCTGACGCCCGACGAGAAAGCCCTGATCGCACGCAAGCTCGACGACGCTGACATCGACGTCATCGAGGCCGGGAGCGCGTGCACCGGCCCGGGCGAACGCAAGACGATACAGCGGGTCGCCAAACTCGACGTCTCGGCGACGGTGACCAGCTTCTGCCGTGGCATCCGCAACGATATCGACCTCGCTCTCGACTGTGGCGTCGACGGTATCAACCTCGTCGTGCCGGCAAGCGACAAGCACATTACCGGCAAGGTCGGCACGACGCACGACCGGAACCGCCAGTCGACCGCCGAGCTCGTCGAGTATGCGAAAGACCACGGCCTCTGGGTCGAAGTCATCGGCGAGGACGGCTCGCGGGCCGACCTCGAGTATCTCGAGGAGCTCATGGCGGCGGCGTTCGATGCCGGTGCCGACCGCGTCTGTTACGCGGATACGGTCGGTCACGCGACACCCGACCACACGCTCGCGTGCGTGAACACGCTCGCCGACCTCGGGCCGACCAGCACCCACACCCACGACGACCTCGGACTGGCCGTGACGAACGTGCTCGTCTCCGTCGCCGCGGGTGCGGACCTGGTCCACGGCACGATCAACGGTATCGGTGAACGCGCGGGCAATGTCGCGCTCGAGGAGGTCGCTATCGCGCTCGACCACGGCTACGCCGTCGAGACGATGGACCTCTCGAAAGTGTACGACCTGGCCCAGCTGGTAGCCAACAAGACCGGTATGCCCCTCCCGCCCAACAAGGCTGTCGTCGGCGAGAACGCCTTCACTCACGAGTCCGGGATCCACACTGACGGGACGCTGAAAGACGACACGATGTACGAGCCGTACCCGCCCGAGAAGGTCGGCCGGAAACGCCGGCTCGCGCTGGGAAAACACGCCGGCCGTGCCGGTGTCGAGGCAGCACTCGCCGAGCACGGCGTGGCAGTCGACGACGACCTGCTCGACGAGGTCGTCTCCCGCGTCAAAACCATCGGCGACCGCGGCAAGCGCGTCACCGACGCCGACCTCCTGACGATCGCCGAGGAGGTCCAGGGCAAAGAGCGCGACCGCCGTGTCGAGTTGCTCGATCTGACAGCGGTGAGTGGCGTCAACCCGCCGACAGCGAGCGTCAGGCTGCTGGTCGACGGCGAGGAGCGCGAGAACGCCGCGACCGGGTCCGGCCCGGTCGACGCCGCGATGAACGCCACCGCGGAGGCGCTCAGCCACGAGGCGGACGCCGCGCTCGAATCCTACCACGTCGACGCCATCACCGGCGGCACAGACGCGCTCGTCACTGTCGAGGTGGAGATGTCGCGCGACGACGAAACCGTGACCGTCACAGCCAGCGATTCCGACATCACTCACGCCTCGGTCACGGCGATGGTCGACGCGATGGACCGCCTCGTCGCGGGCGACGAGGAAGCTGTCGTCGCCGACGACTGACTCCACTCGTTTCGCCGACGGCGACTCATACGGACTGCTGTGATCGGGTACCGCCATTGATCCGCGACGTCCGTGCCCCGACCCGCGAGACGGTTACTCGTGGGACACGGTGTCGACAGGAGTCATGGCAGTCCGTATCACTCGGCTCGACTGCCGTCAAGGATCGCACCGACCTCGTCCAGTCCGCCGACCTCGTAGGTCGGCTCGCGACCGGGACTCGCCCCCGCGTTGTGGGTCCGGCGAAGAAAAGCTGTGTCGACACTGGCGCGCTGCCCGGCCACGATGTCGCTTTCTCTGTCACCGACGTACAGCGGGTTCGTCACGTCGAGGTCGCGCATCGCCCGTTCGAGGTACGTCGGACGTGGTTTTTTCTCCCGCAGACTCTGTAGCTGTGGCTTGCGCGCGTGGACGGCCCCGAAGTGGTGGGCGAGGTCGTACTGGTCCAGCACGAACTCGACGACACGCCGCTGGTTGTTGCTCGCGATGCCGAGGGGGATCTCGAAGCCTTCGAGTGCACCCACGTCGTCGTAGGGGCGTTTCCGGCCGTCCCGTGTGGCCGCAGTCAGAATGTCCGCCATCGTGTCGTCCCGGTAGCGCCACAGCTGGTCGGGTTCGAGCCCGAGTTGCTCGCCAAACTGCAGTACTTTATCGTAGGACACGCTGTGTGAAAGTGTGGAAATGATCGTTCCGTCCGGGGGTTCGAGGCCGTCCCGTTGGAACGCGTCGAGTAACTGCCTGCGAAATGCCGGCACGCGCCTGTCGTCCTCGAAGACGCTGACGAGCACGCCGTCGTGGTCGAACAGTACGGCGTCGTAGGTCATTCGAAGGGGTCGTCAAAGCCCGAATCGTCACCGACGCCGGGATCGTCGTCGTCCTCAGTCTCGAACGCGTCCGGCGGCCGTCCAGCCTCGTCCACGACCTCGTCGCTGACGACGAGCGGGCAGTCGACCCGGAGCGAGAGCGCGATCCCGTCCGAGGGACGCGCGTCGAAGACGGCCTGCTTGCGCTCCCCGCCGTGGTACTGTTCGGTGTCGATTTTCGCGTAGAAAGTGCCGTCCGCGAGGTCGTCGATACGCACACGGTCGATCGCCGCGCCGAACTCCGCGACCATCTCCACGAACAGATCGTGGGTCAACGGCCGCTCGAAGGGTTCACCCTCGAGTGCGAGTTGCATCGACTGTGCCTGGTCCGAGCTGACGAATATCGGGATGAGCTCGCCGCGGGCACGGAGGATGACGACCGGCGCGCCTGGACCCTCCTCGCTCATGCCGACGCCGACACCCTCGACCGAAGCGTCGTGTTCCATGACTGGTTTTCGTGTGCTGGTGTGAAAAGACTGTCCCGGTCGTCTCACACGAGCAGGTCGTCGGCTGCGCTCCGGGCCGCGAGTGCGGCGTCCTCTGCAACCTGCTCGGCGTCGCCAGCGTCGGGTGCATCCAGGTAGATGTCGACCTCCAGCTGACCATCCTCGAAGGTCACGGTCACGTCGAGATCCCGTATCTCGGAACGGTCGATGCGGGAGAAAACGACGTTCTCGGCCGCGTCCGCCGCCTGCTGGACGACCGTCGTCCCGTCCGGGTGGTCGTTACGCTCGGTCGACATTACGCGCCGCCGGGGCCGCCCATGCCGCCGCCGGGACCGCCGCCGAGCATCTCCTGGAGTTCGGACTGCAGCTCCTCGAACTGTTCCTGGACGCGCTCCTCCTGTTTCTGGAGCGTGTCGACGCGAACTTCGAGGCTGTCGACTTTCTCTTCGAGGTCGGCTTCCGCCTCGTCGTAGTCGGTCTCGACGAGCAACTCGCCAAGCTGGCGGTACATTGTCGTGTCCCCCCCGATGTCGTCGAGTTCTTCGAGTGCGTTCTGTGACTCGGTGAGCTGTGTTTCGGCCTGCTGTTTCTGTGCGGCGACCTGCTGTGCGGTTTCCTGAAGATCCTGGAGTTCTTCGAGCTTCTCTTGTGCCTCGGGTGGCAGATTTCCTTGCATATGCATCAAGTCGGGACGGGACGTGTTAAACCCAAGCATCTCCGTCGCCGTCCCGCAGCCGGCGCGATCAACAGCAGTCTCCCGATTCTGCTCGACCGACCGTCTCCGCAACTGAAACCAGCGAGCACCAGGTGTTGAGCCCGGCCCGGAGTGCGACGTAATCCGCGGCCTCGACGGTTATCTCGAGACACGTGTCGGTTCTGGTTGCGTCCACACTGCTTCTATCGTCGTCGATGTCGCCCAGCTCCGGCACGAGCGCGCGCTCGACGCGGCGGGCACTCTCGGGCGACCGGTACTCGAAAGAAAGGACTGCCTCGTGCACTACTCGACGCCGATCTCTTTGATGTCGCGACTGCGCTCTTTCAGGAGGACGCGGTGCCCACAGTACGGACAGCGCACTCCGCCGTACTCGTCGAGCGTGACGTCACGTTTGCAGCGCGAGCACTTGTAGCTCATTCCTCGTCCTCTGTCAGCGCCGCACGGATGGAGCGCGTGACGGTCTTCCCTGCCGGCGTCTCGGGCTTGTACGCGCCGCCGGTGAATTTCTCACCGGTTTCCTCGTTGACCCAGATGCCCGTTCCGACACGTGTCACGTCGTCGCCGTCGACGGTTGCTGACTGCATCCCCCGCTCTATCTCCGCAACTCGTCGGCGTGCAACCCGTCCGTACCGGGCACCGAACCGACCGGCACTGCCGGTCTTATTCTCGTTTTTGCTCATAGTAGCATACTATCAGCCGAGGGTTCAAATAAACCCTGCGAGTTCCGCACGACACGGTCGGCCCCGAAGGTTGATATACGAATCCGGAGCCACCGACCGTATGCACTGACGACGCTCCCGGCGGACCAGCGGAGCGCGGCGCACTCCGCCGGGTATCGACGGTCGGGCCCGTCACAGCGCCGCCAGTTCGCTACTCTTTGAGTTCGGCCTCGAGGAGCGCATCGTTGAGGTCCGCCCGGACGTGCTCGCCCCGTTCCCGTTCCCTTGCGGTCGTCACCACGCGGTTCTCCTGGACGCTCGAGCCGTCACGGACGAGCAGGCGAACGTTCCCGTTCTCGTCGGCCCGGGTCGCCTTCGCGCGTAGCCCCGACCGCGACCCGGAACCGCCAGCGTCGATCGGTCCCGGTATTATCTTCTTGACGTGTGGGTGGTCGGCAACGACCCGTATCGCCTCCCGTCCGGTCCGTCCGCCGATGAGCGTGGAGTGTGCTCCGCCGAGTTTCTCCGCTGCCGGGGCTTTCACGACCTCCAGTGCCGGTTCCCCGAGACGGTCGACGACTGCTCTCACGGGGTCGTCGGCTTCGATGCGGAAAAACTCGTACCGGAGCTGTGCCCGCACCGCCCGGAGGACGTCGCGGTTACCGGTCGCGTACACCTCCTCCGGTCGCTTTCGCCGGACCTCGTCGGCGACCTGTCCCGCAAAGAAGCGCAGTTCCGACCGCACGCGTTCCCCGTCCTGTTCGGGGGTCGTCGTCACGGTCCGGCAGCCGAGAATCTCCTCGCCGTCGAGTGTGGTGACTGTCGCCCGCTCGCGCCCGAGTTCAAGCACTACCGTGTCTGCGTTTGCTGTCCGACAGACCAGACAGTAATCACCGGGTCTGTCGAGGGGCGACGCACACTGCCGACACTCCATGTTCGGTCTTGCCGCCCGCGGAGAATAAGCACGGCGTTTCGCTGCCGTCGACTAGAGCCGGTCGGGACTCGTCTTGAGATACTCCCGGAGCAACACGGTCGCGTACGATCCACGCGGGAGGGAGAAGGAAAGCGACAGCGGCTCCCGGCTGCACTCGAGGTCGGTCGATACCGCGACCGCCCGCCGGGTTCCGTCCGAGTGAAACTCCCCGGGCAGATCGAAATCGGTCGAGGCGACGCCGACCCGTTCGAGTACCGACCGCTCGATGTCGCCGGGTTCGCCGTCGGCGAGTTCCGTTTCCGTCCCGACAAGGGGAGCGGTAACGAAGGCCCGGTCGCGCTCGCAGTGTCGCGTCACCGCGTCGACCCGGGATGCATCGATACGCTGTGTCCGGTCGGTGTCCGGCAGCACGAGTCCATCGGGGGCAGCCGCGTCGGCGAAACAGACGACGTCGCCCGCAACGGGCCGACCGAAGGGGAGACCGCGATCGAGCCGTCGTGAGAGGATACGGTTGAACACGTACGACTGCGCGGCGTTGACAAACAGCCGCTGGAGGTTCGTCGGCACTGCCTCCAGTGCTGCTCGGAAATCGGCTGGCCCCTCGTCCCCCTCCACGAGGCGGTGGAGCATCGACCGCTCGTAGCCCAGGTGGCGCGGAAACCGGTCGAGGGCTTCGACCCAGTCGCGGGTTTCCTCGACGAACGCGCGCGCCGCTCTCGTCTCTGCGGGTTCGTGTTCGCTGGGGTTCCCGAGATACCCCATCACAGCTGATTCCCAGCCGTCACGGACGATCGCGAGGCCGACCTCGTGAGTTACCGGTCGATGGCTCCCGAACCGCTGCTGGCCGAAATAGTTCGGGACCGCGATCCGCTCCCCCCCGGCAAACGTCTTGAGTTCCTCAGTCACGGCGTCTACCTGCGCCGGTCGTTCCGCACCGCGAACCCGGACGGTGAACGCGTTCCCGGCCAGGTCGCCAAACAGTATCGGCCGGCCCGCACGGCCCACGGGGTCGCACTCGACGCCGTCGAACGACGGCAGGTCCGCCGGGTCGACGCCATCGACGGTAAACAACTGCGTCGTCACGGCGTGTTTGTCCTTCGTCCCGGCCCACGAGACCCGTTCGCGGGAGATGCCGAGGCGATCCGAGAGCGCGCCGGCGAAGTCGTTGGTGTCCCACCCGTGCAGCGTCACCCGAACGACGAGATATGGATAGGCGCCGGTGTCGGCTCCGAGCCCGACGGTCTCGAACTCTTCGAGTTCCCGAACGCGAAAGTCCGCGGGCTCCGTGCGCAGTCGTCCCCCTGTCCCGTCGGCGTCGCTGACGTAGTATTCCACGCCGATGGTGCGTTCCCGTGGTTGTGCCTCGCGCATCGCTTTGCCGTGGTGACAGGCCGGCGGAATAAATGGGTGTCGTCCGGAGTCATACTGTCGGCTGTAAGTGCGTAAAGATATTCGCTACCCCGGGGTGGCGAATTCGTTCAAAATGTTACAGCCGACAGTATCAGAACAGTTCGGCGGCTTCGTCGTAGCTGTCGATGTCCACACCGTCGTCGGTGACAGTCGCGAGAACGAATCCGTTCCCGGAACCGGTGTCGCGCTCGGTCGCGGCGTGAACCGCCCGCGCTGCGAGTCCGGTGGCTTCCTCGGTGGAGAGGTCCGGGTCGTACTCGCCTTCGAGTGTCCCGTGTGCCAGTTGCATCCCGCTTCCGGTGACGGTGTAGTCGTCCTCCATCACGCCGCCGGCGGGGTCGATCGTATAGACGTGGCTCCCCTCCCCGTCGACGCCGCCGAGGATGGGGTTGATGGCGAGGAAGGGGCCGCCCCGGGCGAAGTTGCCCGCGAGCGTCGCGAGTCCGTGGATCGATAGCGCTTCGCCGCGACGCTGCTCGTAGAGGTTGCTCTCCGAGCGCAGCGTCCTGATGAACGACTGTGCGCCCCCGACGGAGCCGACGAGCGTCAGCGCGGCAGTCGGGTGGATCTGCTCGACCTTCTGGACGTTCTTGTTCGAGACGAAGCGGCCGCCGAGGCTCGCCCGACGATCGGTCCCGATAACGACGCCGTCCTCGGTTCCAATACCGACCGTCGTCGTCCCGGTCTTGGCCGTCACGTCGCTTTCGGCCCCGGCTGCATCCTGAAACGAGGACAGTTCCGGCGCGTACGGGTCGGCGTCTCCCTCACGCATCGTTCTCACCTCCTGTGTTCAGTTCCGCGAAGTGCTCCTCCAGTCGTTCCGTCGGGACGGAGGAGAACGTCTCCGACTCGACGTCGACCGTCGAGACGTCGACACCCGCCGCGTCGAGCCCGTCGGATTCGACTGCCAGCGCCTCTATCGCGAGATCGATACCGGCAGCCAGGTCCATCTCCGGCTGGTACTCCGCCTCGAGGAAGCCGCGAATGCCATCCTGCCCGCCGCCGATGGCGACCGCCTGCCACTCGTAGGGCGTGCCCGAGGGGTCGGTCTCGAACAGCCGCGGTTCGCCGTCGTCGACCCCGCCGACGAGCAGCGCGACGCCGAACGGGCGCGCACCGCCAGTCTGGGTGTACTGCTGGACGTGGTCGGTGATGCGCTTCGTGAGCGTCTCGACGCCGATGAGTTCGTCGTACCGGAGCTGCTCGATTTGGGCCTGCTGGCGCGCGAAATCGACCAGTTGACGGGCGTCTGCCACGTGACCGGCGCTCGCGACGCCCACGTGCGAGTCGATGCTGTGTATCTTCTCGATGCTCTCGCGCTCGATGAGCGGGGAGCGAGCCTGCCTGTCGGCAGCGAGGACGACGCCGTCGGCCGTCCGGATACCGACTGTCGCACTGCCACGCTCGACTGCCTCCCGGGCGTACTCGACCTGGTAGAGCCGACCGTCCGGCGAGAAGATAGTGATTCCACGATCGTACGCTTGCTGCTGATTTCCTTGCATTGTTGTCTTCGTACACCGCCGTGTGTTTACTTATTGTAAGTTCTTCTGGTATATAAAACCATCTATCCTCTGCGTTCACACTCGACCCGTCTATCCGCCCTGTTGCAGGACAGCCAGGATTGAGTATTGTCAGGTACGTGGCGGGGATAAGTGGGTCTTGTGAAAGCAACAATCGTCGGGCAGGTCGAAAGTGACATGCCTCTGGACGTGACAGTGGCATATATGAGCGCGACAGAGTCCGAGGAAGACCTCTCCGAGGACGAACGCCGCGGGCTCGAGCTGATCCGCGATACGGGCGGCATCCACCAGAGCAACTTCTGGAAGGAACTCGATATCTCCTCCCGCAAGGGTAGCCGGATCGTGGATTCGCTCGTCGAGGCCGACCTCATCGAGCGCGAGGAGACGGTCTACCAGGGACACAATACGTACTACCTGACGCCGACGGCGGAAGACCTGGATTTCTCCCTGTTGATGGCTGGCGACATGCTCTCGCCGTTCGTCGGCGACGAGGAAGTCGACCCCCAGAGTGACACCTTCTCGCAGTGGATCATGAAACTCGCGTACGAGGATTGACGTCCGACTCCCGCTTCTTTCCGGGTGACGCCGGTAGCATCCGACAGCGCCGGGCCGTCTGTCTGTCCGCGCAGCCGTCCGTTCCGAAGTCCAGTGCGTGTCGGGCCGCGCATGCCCAGCCGGTCGGCTGTCCGTCTCTGATGCGCTCCGGTAACACTGGCTATCGGAGGAAAGTGATAGCCGACAGGATCAGTCGTCTTCCATCGCGTCGGCGATACGGTCGAGCGACCGCCGGATGTCGTGGACCTCGTCGCGGAGCTTGCGAACCTCGCGGACGAGTTCCTCGTTGTCTTCCTCCTGTGCGCCGCCGGGGCCGCCCCTGCCGCCAGGGCCGCCCATGCCGCCGCCGGGACCGCCGCCCATCATCCCGCCCATCATCTGCGCGAACGGGTTGCCGCCCATGCCGCCGCCGGGACCGCCACCCATCATCTCCTCCGGTGGTTCGCGCCCACCCTCGCCTTCCTCCTGTTCGGCCCGTTGCTCTCTGATCTCTTCGACGCGCTCGCGGAACGATTTCTCCTCGCTCTCTTCTCCGTCCGACCCTGACTCGCTTTCGTCTGTCTCGTCTGCCATACACCTGCTTTCGGTCCGTGTCGGAAAAGGATTCCGTCACCGTCTGTCTGACCGAACCCCTTTAGTTGCGGCCCGGGCAACCAACTGGCGATGGAGACACTCGTCGTCGGCGCGGGATCGATGGGCCGGTGGCTCGGTCGCGTCCTGCGCGAGAGCGACCAGCGCGTCTCGCTTTCCTTCCTCGACGCGACCGACGAGCGCGCCCGGGAGGCAGCCGAGGCGACCGACGGACGTGCACTCCGGGCCGGGACGAACGAGCAGTTCGACCTCGTCTGCGTTGCCGTCCCGATCCCTGCTGCACGCGAGGCCATCGCCGCTCACGCCGGCAGCGCACGCCACGCGCTGCTCGACGTAACCGGAACGATGGCCGAACCGGTCGCGGCGATGCGCGGGCACGCACCCGATTGCGAGCGGGTCAGCCTCCACCCGCTGTTTGCCCCCGCGAACGAACCCGGCAACGTCCCGGTGGTCCCCGACGAACCCGGTCCGCGAACCGATACCGTCCGCGCCGCGCTTTCCGCCCGCGGCAACGCGCTCTTCGAGACCGACGCCGCGACCCACGACAGGATGATGGAGACTGTCCAGGCCCGGACACACGCCGCAATCCTCGCCTTCGCGCTCGCGACCGAGACGGTCCCCGACCGCTTTCACACGCCGGTTTCGGCAGATCTCGACTCGCTCGTCGCGCTGGTAACCGACGGGGACCCTCGCGTATACGCCGATATCCAGCACGCCTTCGACGGCGCCAGCGACGTCGCCGATGCGGCCCGACGGCTCGCGGAAGCCGACAACGACGCGTTCCAGCAACTCTACACCGACGCGGGCGACAGATGAATCCGACACAGCGCCAGCAGGTCCGGGACAACGCGAAGTACCTCCGGCAGGTCCGACCTATCGACCCCGACGAAATCGCCGAGTACGTCGAGGGGACCCCCCACCCCGCCGCAGTCCGGCAGGTCCTCCGGGAGTCGGCCACGGAACTGGCACTTCTCGAGCGGAGGGACGGGGCCTTCGAGCCGGTTCCCGGGGGACCGATCGAAGTCGAGTTCGACGGTGTCGACAGACTTCCCGCCGCGATCGAACGGAAGGTGATCGACCTGCTCGCCGAGGAGTACGGCCCCGGCTGGCCGGACGGCGAGACCGGTGCCCGGCTGCGGGCTGCGATCCGCGAGTTCAAGCAACGGTACTTCGCGGGCCAGCCGGTGACCTACGACACCGACACGGCCTTTGGCTACGCCATCTATCACCTCCCCCCCTACTACGCGGCAGCCCAGTACGTCCTCGCGGAGCTGGCGGCGGCGGACCTGCTCGACCACCACCTCCGTGTGCTCGACGTCGGCGCGGGCGTCGGCGGCCCGGCGCTGGGGCTCGCCCACCTGCTGCCCGACGACGCGCTCGTCGAGTACCACGCGGTCGAGCCGAGCGCGGCAACGGAGATTCTCCGCCCGTTGCTCGCGGAGACGGGCCGCAACGTCCACACGACCGTCCACGAGGAGCCCATCGAGGAGTTCGACATCGGGACCTACGACCTCGTGCTCTGTGCGAACGTCCTCTCGGAACTGGACGACGCGGTATCGGTGCTCTCCGACCTGTTCGGGGCGCTTGCAGCCGACGGCACGCTGCTCGCGCTCGCGCCAGCCGACCGGTACACCGCGACACATCTCCGCCGCGTCGAACGCGCCCTCGAACGCGAGGTCGGGGCGACCGTGTACGCGCCAACTGTCCGGCTGTGGCCCGGCGAAACACCCGACAGCGAGTGCTGGTCGTTCGACCGCAAGGGTGACATCGCGGTACCGGACGTCCAGCGCCGCCTCGCCGAGGGTCGGGGCCCCGACACAGGTGACGTAGCCGAGTTTCTCAACGTCGACGTCCAGTACGCTTACAGCGTGTTGCGGCCCGACGACCGGACGGCGCTGTCGTTTACCCCGAGCCGTAGCCGCTACGCGAAGCTCGCAGACTCGCCGGACAACGTCACGGAGCGAATCGACTGTGTCGCGGTCAAACTGAGCCACAACCTGGCCGAGTCCGGCCATCCGCTCTTCCTCGTCGGCGACGGGAGCGAACCGGCGGACCACTTCGCGGTCCTGACCGACCCGTCGGCGCTGAACGGTGACCTCGAGCGGGCCGGGTACGGCGACCTCCTCTCGTTCGAGAACGTCCTCGTCCTCTGGAACGACGACGAGGTTGCGTACAACCTGGTGGTGGAGGGCGAGACCGTCGTCGACCGGTTCCCAGCCTGACGGCGCCAACTGGCCGCGCCTGGCCCATCCGGCTACTCCCCGGTTGGTCGGTCCCGGCGTTCCGAGTCGGCCCGGAGCGCCAGTTTCTTGCGCGTACCCGACCCAGGAATGCTATGAGCGACCTCGATATTCTCCTGACAAACGACGACGGTATCGCTGCTGGCGGGTTCCACGCCCTCTACGACGCGCTTTCGACGGTCGGCTCGGTCACTGCCGTCGCGCCGGCAGACGACCAGAGCGCGGTCGGCCGCGCGCTCTCCGGCTCCGTCACCGTCCGGGACCACGACCTCGGACACGTCATCGAGGGGACGCCCTCGGACTGCGTCGTCGCCGGCCTCTCTACACTCGTCCCGGAGACCGACCTCGTGGTTGCGGGTTGTAACAACGGTGCCAACCTCGGCGCGGCCGTGCTCGGTCGCTCGGGGACAGTCAGTGCGGCGGTCGAGGCAGCGTTTTTCGACGTGCCGGCCATCGCCGTCTCGATGTACATCCCGGTCGACTCGTACTCGATGGGTAGCGATGCCGACATCCCCAGACGCCAGTACGGTGAGGCGATCCGTGCGGCCCGGTATCTGACCGAGCACGCGCTCGATGCCGGCGTGTTCGCCGAGGCTGACTACCTGAACGTCAACGCGCCGGTCGCGTCGTCCGCGACCGGGGAAATGCTCATCACCCGTCCCTCGAACGTCTACCGGATGGACGCCGAGCAAAACGGCGGGACGATCGAACTCGAGGACCGTATCTGGGAGCTGATGGCACGCGGAGACATCCCGGACGCGGCGGGGACGGACCGCCGGGCGATCGTCGACGGACACGTCAGCGTCTCGCCGCTTACCGCACCCCACACGACCGAGCGCCATCAGGCCCTCGACGCGCTCGCCGAGACGTACCCGCCGACGACATAGCTCTCCGGCTCAGGTTCTCAGGCGGAGTTCTTCGAGAAGTTTCGACTGCGCCGCGTTGAGATGCTCGGTGAACGTCGACGTACCGATACCGAGTTCGTCGCCGACCTCGCCGGCGTTGGCCTGTCGGGGATACTCGAAGTACCCCATCCGGTGGGCAGTCTGTAACACCTCGCGCTGGCGGTCGGTGAGTTTGCGCACATCGACCGGCACGACCTCCGCCTCCTCGGCGTTCTCGCGACCCCGAACCAGATACTCGATCCGGATCTGGCCGAACTCCTCTTCGAGCCTCGCGAGGATGTCACGGAGCGCCGTCATATCGGCGGCGTGTAGCGTCACGTGGAGGTCACCGTCCCGGGCGTCGGTCCCGGTTATCGGACCCACGCCCCTCTCGATCACCTCACAGACACACGGCTCGTCGTTCGACCGCTCGAACTCGTAGACTGTCTGTGTACCGTAGTCGAACACCTGTTTGCCCACGTCGACTGCTGTGTCCGCGGTGAACTGCTCGACGACGGTCCCGTTCGCTCTCTCGGCCCGGGCAATCCCTGTTACCGGCCCGTCGGTGTCAGTCGACGCCTCGGCGACCGGACAGCGGTCCGCGTTTGGAACGACGAGTTCTGCACGAACTCCTGCCATACGAGCGCCTACGCCTCCGGATCGGTATATAACGGCTGTCAGTTCCCACGCCATGAAAACTTCCCTGGTGTCCCCCCTCCGGAGACCAACGTGTGATACTTCTACGCGCCCCGTGAGGGCGAGCGAAAGTATCAACAGTTCCGTCCGACAGTATAGTCCGTCTCACAGGTTCCGGTAGTGACCGAGACGTGTCCCGTCTAGCAGGTACGCCCGTCCGTCGGCGAGGCCGGTCGGTAGAAACGGTGAGAGAAAGTCACGGTCGTCGACGTTGACCCACGTGCCCCCGGACCGGTCGTTGAACGCGGGGAAGACGACGAGGTCACCGTCGGGCGCGACGCCGGTGTGCGTCTCGAAGGGTTCGGGTGCGAGCCGTCCCCGGAGCCACGCTCGCTCCGCGCGGTACCCGCCGACGTCGTCCGCGAGCCGCACGACCGGATGCTCGTGGCCGACACAGATCACCTTCGCTGCGAGCACGTCCTGGCCCGGCCACGTGTGGCCGTGTGTGAACCCGACATCACCGAGCCGTACCCCTTCGGCAGGGGTGACCGTGGTGTCGTGGTCGACGTCCGCAAGGACCGCCTCGATCTCCCCGTCGTGGTTACCCTTGACCAGTGTAACCGGAACCTCGATACCCTCGAAGAGCGCTGTCACCTCCTCGCGCTCGGCGTCCCACGGGTCCCCGACAGCGTGAACGAGGTCGCCGAGCACGACAAGCCGATCTGGCGACGTCTCCGCAAGGAGCCCCTGCACCTGCCGACGGCGACCCGCAGCGCCGTCGTCGAGTTCCACGCCCTCGTGGCGGAGCACGGCCTCGATACCCGCGTGGTAGTCCGCGACGACGAGCAGGCGCTCTTCCCCCGTATTCGCCACCGCCGCCGGTGCGCCCGGAACTGGTTCGACGCCCATTAGATGGGTTTCAGTGAGGTGTCGTCGGGTTCGTAGCACTGGCCGCCCATCAGCGCCTCGTCGATGGCGTCCTCGACCTCGTCCTCGTCCAGCCCGTACCGCTCGGCCATCGTCGAGAGCAACGCGTCGCGGTCCGCTCCTTCCCCGTCGTCGAGTTCCGCCATCACCTCGAGCAGTGTCGCCTCCAGGTCTTCGGGTTCGGTCCCGCTGTCCGCGTCGACAGTCCCCTGGTCGCTACCGGTCGCTTCAGCCGTCCCGGTCCCCTCGGCGTTCGTGCCGGTCGCCGGGGTGTCGACGCCCTCGGCGTCCGGCGTCTGGATCGTCGCGTCACCGGGCTCTTCGACTTCCGTCCCGGACTGGAACTCGGTTCCGTACTCCGCCTCGACTTGCTCGCGGGTCTCCTCGTCGAGGTCGAACTCCCCCGGCTCGAAGTCGCCGAGGTCGTCGTCCGTTTCCTCCGCGGTTTCCGCCTCCGCCGTCTCCACCCGGCCGGTCGCCACGCCCCCTCCCGTGTCGCCTGTTGTCGTCGTGCCCGTGGGTTCGTCAGTTTCGCTTTTGGCCTCCGGGGCTTCCGTGTCAGCTTCGTCCGGTCCGGTGTCGGCGTCCTCGGTCCCGGCCGTCCCGACAACGGATTCGGTCTCCCGACCGGCGCCCCCCGGCGCGTCGCCGGTTTCCGCGTCGGTTCCGACGGCCCCCGCCTCGGCGGGACTGGCGTCGATGTCGCTTGCGGTTCCGGCCAGTTCCTCGGCGGTTTCGTCGCCGCTCGCGTCCGGACGAGCCGAGAGCCCGTCGATTTCGTCGCGCTCGCCGGCGACCACTCGCGTGGCGTCGACTGCCATCTCGCGCAGCGCCGCAAGGTATCGGGGCGTCGTCCCGTAGTGGTCGATCGCGAGCGGAACACCGGCGGCGAGTCCCTCGTCGACGCCCTGGTCGCGGAGCTTCTCGGCGAGTACGTCGCCCGTCAGCCCGGTGGTGAGGGCAGTCGCCATCGTATCGACCCGGACCAGCGTCTGTTCGGCGGCCTGCACTGTCCACCGGTCGCGGGTCGCCGCGTCGACCTCGTTGATGCTCTCGGGCCGTACCGACGAATACACCTCGTCGCTGTCCTCCGGCTCGAAGGTCCGTGCCTTCCCTGTCACCGCGACGAACATCGGTGGCTCGGCCTGTTCGAGAAACGCCTGTTCGTCGGGCTGGTACTGGCCGGCATAGAGCACGAACGCCCCGGTCGGGTCGACGACCCGTGCCCGGAGGACGTCCTCGCCCACCGTCTCCACTTCGGTGAGCACGCCGACGACGAACAGCCGGTTGACCCGTGCCCCGCTCGGCGTAATGACGTAGTTCGGCGCCCGCTCCTCGTCGCTCTCCGAGTACGACCGGTCCGCGTCCTCGTACTCGGCGGCGAACATCCGGTAGGCCACCTCGCGGCGGCCGGCCCCACCCTGTTCGCTCTCGCTCATCGTCCACCCTCCGCGAGCAGGCGCCGCGCTCGCGCCGCCGGCGGTTCGGTGACCGCCTCGAACGTTCGTGCCTCGAGGTTCGCCCCGTACTCGTCGACCGACAGCGACCCGCGGACACGGAACTCCCGGCCGACGATGCGCTCGCGGATGGTGTCGGCGACCACGCTCCGGTCCATCGCGTCACGCGCGTGTTCCATCGCTTCGTCGAGCCCGCCGCCGTACACCTCGGCGGTCAGTTCGTCGTCGAGCACGGTGGTGACCGTCCCGGTCCCGTCGTCGAGAATCGCTTTCACCCGCAGGTCGTCCTCGCCGTCGACACTGCCGTGGCTCCGGCACTGCCCACCCTGCGTGACCCGTCCGCACTCGGGACAGCGCTCGATGAGTCCCGAGCCGTCGCGGACGGCGACGACGTTCCCGCGAACCTCGACGTCGAACAGCCCGCCGGCCTCGACCGCCGCCCGGATGCTCCGCTGTGGGGCGGCCTCGGCAACCTCGACTGGCTCGCGGGACGCGACCGTCGTGAACTCCGAAACGTTCACGGACGGGACCCCACGGAACTCCCGGACGAATACGTCCTCGAGCCGGAGAGACGCCCCTTCGACGATCTCCTCGTGGGGGTTCCAGTCGGTGAATGGGAGCCGCGTCGTCCCGTCCGCGAGGACGCCGCTGAGGATCTCCGTCTCGCCGTCCCGACCGTCGATTGTCTTCTCCTCGACTTCGAGCACGCGCACGTCGACGTTGATACCACGGTCGCCCGGTTCGAGGTCGGCAAGTGCCGCGTCCCCTCCGATCGCGTAGTCCACGTCGAGAGACTGCTCGGCCAGCCTGACAGTCGTCGATTCGCCGAGGTTCAATTCGGGCTCACCCTCCCACTCGCGGACGTCTGCGTTTTCGATCTCGACCGTCTGTCCCGGTTCGAGCCCGAAATCCTCCCAGGACGTGTACGATCGGGCGCCGCTCTCGTCGGCCAGCTCCCCCTCGAAGATGACGTGTTGCTCGCCACCGTACTGGATGGACCGCTTGCCGACCGAGAGGACGACAGCGGTCGTCGAGACGTTACTGTCTCCCGTCGTCACGTCGGCGAGTGGCTTCGTGGGTACCTCGGTTTCCTCCCCGTCGCCGTACTTGTTTCGGAGGGTCTGTTTGGCCTCCTCTATCGGCACGCTGTACTCCTGCATGTTCTCCAGGTCCGCTTTGACCTCCGTTTTGTCGACGCCGAGGTCGGAGGCAAGTTCCTCGGCATGGTCGTCGAGACTCATACCTCCCTGTTGGCCCGCCCTGGTAAAAAAGCGCTCGTACACCGTGTTCGGTCCCGGTGCTTCTGTCCTCGCCCGAGTCATACGGATTGTTGTGACTCTTTTCGGGAGTGTCGCCCAGGTATCGGCGTCTGGGCGTCTGATAGTGATTATTGCGATTGGTTTCGTGACCAGGTCGCGTGAACAGCAGTTCCGCGGTCCGAAACACCCGAACTGTGACGGCCCGGCGGTAAAGAGTCGCACTAATCACTATCAGTCGAGCGAACCCGGCCTGGAACCGAGCGTGACGTTCCGTGGGCACTCTCCCGTGTGTACACACCGTAATTTTCCGTATACGCCGGGCTTGGGGCAGCCGACGGTGTGACTCGACTGTCCCGGTTCGGGGACACACAGCCGGAACCACGGCCTGGCAGGGGAGTTCTTCGGATTTATACGCGGCGACGACGAACGGGCTGACATGACCCAACAAAGACGCCCGCGGACACGGAGAGAGGTGCTGGCCGGCGTGGCTGCCGGCTCGGCGGTGCTCGCCGGTTGTCTCGGTGGCGACGGCGACGGTGACGACGGGGAGCCATCGGGAAGCGGGGACGATTCGGACGCGGGTGATGACTCACCGGCGGACGGTTCGGACGTCCCGGTCCGGGGCGACCCGGAGGCAACGGTGGCGCTCGCAGTCTACGAGGACTACGCCTGCCCGCACTGCCGTGACTACGTGCTCAACGGGTCGCCGGAACTCGTCGAGGCATACGTCGAACCCGGCGACATCAGGTACGAGCACCGCGACCTGCCGATCCCGGTTGCGGACCCCGAGTCCTGGGAGGCCGCGAGTGCGGCCCGGGAGATGCTCGCACGCGCTGGACACGACGCCTTCTGGGACTACGCGAAGCGCCTCTACGAGGAACAGAGCCGCCTCGGGACCGACACGCCCGAGTTGTACGCCGAACTCGCGACCGCAATCGACGATTCCGTCGACGGGGCGGCTGTCCGGGCCGCCGGCGTCGACCGGGCCCACGATGACGCCGTCCAGGCCGACCGGGAGCGTGCCGTCGACCTCGGCGCCGAGGGGACGCCGACCTTCGTCCTCGACGGGGAGATCGTCGCGTCGGGGTACACCGACGCGGTGCTCGCAGAAGTCCGGGCGGCAATCGACGAGGCGCTCGGCTACGACGACAACGCGGGCTCTGGCGGGTACTGAGACGATGCAGGACTCACCCGACGTCGCCGTCCTCAGGCTCGGCCACAGGCCGGGCCGGGACGAACGGATCACGACACACGTCGGTCTGACAGCCCGCGCACTCGGTGCCGACCGGGTCGTGCTGGCCGGCGCGGCTGCGAGCCGCGCGGACACCGTCGTCGACATTACCGACCGCTTTGGCGGTCCGTTCGCCGCCGAGACGACCGACAGTCCCGACCAGGTCATGGCTGCGTGGGAAGGGGCGATCGTCCATCTCACGATGTACGGCCTGCCGATACAGGACGTCGAGGCCGACATCCGCGACCGGTTCGCGGACGGGACGCCACTGCTGGTCGTCGTCGGGGCCGGCAAGGTCCCCTGGGCGGCGTACGACCGGGCGGCGTACAACGTGGCGGTGACGAACCAGCCCCACTCCGAAATCGCGTCGCTCGCGGTCTTTCTCGACCGATTGTTCGAGGGCGAGGAACTCGACCGTGAGTGGGTCGACGCCGACCAGGTCGTGGTTCCACAGGCGGAGGGAAAGCGAATCGAGGACGTCGACGAGTGATACGGTCGTGCGTGATTATTTTCGAGCAGTGTCGCACATATCGGTGTCTCGACCTCCAAAACCAGCCATCTGTGACGGCAGAGCGGTAAAAAGTCACGCACGACCGTATGAGGAACCAGCTTTCCCGGCTGTGGGTCGGCCTCGTTTCCCCTAACCCGACGGAATGACACAAGCCGAACAGCCGGTTCGATGGTTTTAACCACGTGACTCTCCGTGTCATCAATATGGCTTTTGAGCACCTCCTGGAAGACCCCGTCATCCAGAAGTACCTCCACGAACTCGTGGGGCCGAAAGGGATGCCAGTCGCGGCTGCCCCGCCGGATGGCGAGGTGACAGACGAGGAACTCGCCGAGGAACTCGGGCTGGAGCTCAACGACGTGCGCCGGGCGCTTTTTATCCTCTACGAGAACGACCTCGCGAGTTACCGGCGGCTTCGGGACGAGGACTCCGGCTGGCTCACGTACCTGTGGACCTTCGAGTATGGGAAGATTCCCGAACAGCTCGAGTCGGAGATGGAGCGGCTCCTCGCCGGCCTCGAGGAGCGCCGCGACTACGAGATGGCAAACGAGTTCTACCTCTGCGAGCAGTGTGGCATCCGGTTCGAGTTCGACGAGGCGATGGAGTTCGGGTTCCAGTGCCCGGACTGTGGCAGCTCCCTCGACGCGATGGAGAACACCCGGCTCATCGAAGCGATGGACGAGCGCATCGAGGAACTCCGCGACGAACTCAACGTCGACTACGCGGAGCTCGAGGCCTGATGCACCGGACGGGGTCACACTGATGGTCGTGCTCGCAACCCGGTGTTACGTCGAGGGCGAAGCGCGCGACCGGGCACTCGACTCGCTACGCTCGCTCGTCGAGAACGACCTCGGTGACCTCGACGTCGACGTCAGCATCGGCCTTCGCGACGACGGATTTCCGTCGGTGACCGTCGAGGGCCCCGACGCCACCGCTGCCCGGAACGTTCTGCGGGAGCGGTGGGGGGAGATAACCCCGCAGCTGCAGGCCGGCGACACGTACGTCGGCACGCTCGAATCGTGGGACGAGGGGGCGTTCGTCCTCGATGCCGGTCGCGAGGTCAGGATCCACCGGGACGACCTCGGCCTCGGGCCGGGCAACGCCGACCAGATACGCACGCGGTACGGCCTCGTGCAGCACGTGCCGCTGCGGTTCGTCTACGACGACCCGCCCCGACTCGCCGACAGCGAGGTCGACCGGCTCTACGAGTGGACCCGGGGCACTGGCCGGCTGAACGTCAACAGCGCGACACGGGCCGAGGTCCGGGCGACGCTCAACCGCGCCGGTCACGCCAACGATATCGTCACCGTCGAGCGCCTCGGCCTGCTCGAGCAGAGTGTCGTCTGTCGCGAGGGGACCGACCCACCCGGCCTGCTCGCCAGCGTGGGGGAGTATCTCCGCGCCGAACTGCTCTGTGTCGTCCCCTGATACGGATTGTTGCGACTGTCTCCCGGTACGAACGCAGTCGTGCGGTCGAAACGGTATCGACTCGCAACAGTCCGTACGACCCGGTGCGGGTGACGACGAACATTTTACTGCCCGGGCCGAAAGATAGGTATGCACGTCGCGCTGGTCACCGTGGGGGACGAATTGCTCGCCGGGGAGACGGTCAACACGAACGCTGCCTGGCTCGGCCGACAGCTCGGTGAGCGTGGTGCGGACTTAGAGCGGATGACGGTTGTCCCCGACCGGGTCGGTGACATCGCCGAAGTCGTCAACGAGTACCGGGCCCGGTACGACGCCGTCGTCGTCACCGGAGGTCTCGGACCGACACACGACGACGTCACGATGGAGGGCGTCGCCGCCGCCTTCGGGACCGAACTGGCCCACAGCGCAGCGGTCGAGGCGTGGCTGACAGACGAGGGTGGCTACACCGCCGACGATCTCGCGGCAGGGACGACACACATCCCGGCGCGTGCGGAGTTCCTCCGGAACCCGGGCGGTGTCGCACCGGGCTGTACCATCGAGAACGTCTACGTCCTCGCGGGGATGCCCGAGGAGATGAAAGGGATGTTCGAGCTCGTGGCCGGGGAGTTCACCGGGCAACAGCGGTACGTCGAGGTGGTAGAGACGACGGAGGCCGAGAGCGAACTGCTCGGCAGAATCAGCGACGTCCAGGAGCAGTTCGGCGTTCGGGTCGGGAGCTACCCGGGCGAGGTCGTCCGGCTCCGTCTCGAGGGGACCGACCCGGAAACTGTCGACACGGCGGCGGCCTGGCTCCGGGACTGCGTCGACGAACCAGACGGTCAGGCGTAGAGTTTGTAGGACCACAGCGCCGTGAGCGCGATCCCGCCGAGCAGGACGACCCACGCGGCGCCCTCGACAACCGTTCCGCCGACGCCGACCTGCGTCGCCTCCAGAAGCGGACTGATCATACACGGCGCTGCGCTCCACGGGTAGTAAGGCGTTCCGGTTCGGTGTGGTCCGGCACGGACGCCGGTTCCGACGTGCTTTTGCCGGTCTCCGCCGTAGCGCCGACGATGCGACACGTCGGCTTCGTCGTCAACCCGATCGCCGGCATGGGTGGGCGCGTCGGCCTCAAGGGGACCGACGGGAAAGTCGAAGAAGCCCGCGAGCGTGGTGCCGAGCCGCGCGCGCCAGGGCGGGCACGCGAGGCGCTGTCAGCGCTCGTCGACGCCGCCGCCGATATCCAGCTTTCTACCTACGGCGACCCGATGGGGGCGGGCGTCGCCCGCGACCTCGGCCTCGAACCGACGGTCGTCGGGGAACCTGCCGGCGCGGAGACGAGCGCAGCCGACACCCGCGACGCCGTCCGGGCGTTCGTCGAGCGCGACGTCGACCTCGTGTTGTTCGTCGGGGGGGACGGAACTGCCGTCGACGTCGCCGAGACGATCGAGCGAACCGGCGCGGACACGCCGATGCTGGGGGTGCCCGCCGGCGTGAAGGTGTACTCGGCGGTCTTCGCGGTCGATCCGCGGGCGGCAGGTCGCGTCGCCGCCGGCTTTACCGACACCGAGCGCGCGGAGGTCAACGATATCGACGAGGACGAGTACCGCGACGGCGAGGTCCACACCGAAATTCGCGCGCTTGCGCGCGTGCCAGTAGCGGACCAGCGACAGAGCAGCAAGCAACTCGGTAGCGGAACCGTCGACGGCGTCGCCGAACGGGTCGCCGAAGCGGTCGAACCCGGCGTCACGTGCATCCTGGGGCCCGGCAGTACCGTCGGGGCAATCAAGGAGAAGCTAGGGTTCGAGGGGACGCCCCTCGGCGTCGACGTCTACCGGGACGGTGACCTTCTCGTTGCGGACGCCGCCGAGGACGATATTCTCGCGCACCTCGGCGAGGCAAACGTCGTCGTCGTCTCGCCCATCGGCGGTCAGGGTTTCGTGTTCGGCCGGGGCAACCACCAGATATCGCCGGCGGTTATCCGCCAGTCCGACATCGAAATCGTCGCCTCCCGCCGGAAGGTTGACGACCTCGGCGTCCTCCGTGTCGACACCGGCGACCGCGACCTCGACGAGCGACTCCGCGGCTGGCACCGCGTGCGTATCGGCCGGTTCGAGCGCCGCCTGATGGAGATCGTGTAGCCGGGACTCGCCGACACTCCTTCGATTTCGGGCCACTTTCCCCCGATCACTGATAAATAAACATGATGGGTTAGGACATATTGATAAGATTAAGGTAGTCCTGAGATAATAAAGGGTATATGGAAACACGCAAAGTACAGCGGCTGGGGCCATCGACGCTCGCGATGACGCTGCCTGCGGAGTGGGCACAGGAGTACGCGGTCGAGAAGGGCGACGAGGTCTCGCTGCGACTCGGCGGGAAGGGAACGCTGACGGTGATGCCGGAGTCGGTTCAGTCGGAGGAGAGCGAGGCGGTCATCAACGCGAGCGGACTCAACGCCGACGCAGTCGAGCGGGCGATCGTCGCCCAGTACGTGCTGGGGCGGCGGATCATCCACGTCGAGGTCGAGGAAGGTGAGACACTCCAGAGCGCACAGATCAACGCGGTGTACAACGCCGAGACGCAGTTGATGGGGCTGGGTGTCATCGAGGAGACTCCGGAGAGCATCGCCATCAGGTGTTCGGTCGATCCGGCGGATTTCACGCTTGATAACCTTCTCGAACGCCTCGAATCGACAGGGTCGACGATGCGCAACGAGGCGATCAAGGCACTCGCTCACAACAACCCGGACCTCGCCCAGCGCGCACTCAACCGGGAGCGGCAGGCCAACAAGATATTCGTCCTCCTCCTGCGCCTGACGTTCACCTCGTATCAGAACCCCAACCTCGCACGGTCGGTCGGGTTGAGCGACGGCTTCCCGCTCATCGGCTACCGGTCGATCGCGAAGAACCTCGAACTGACCGCGGACAACGCCGAAGATATCGCCGATATCGCGCTGGCGACCGAGGGCCACACCCTCGACGTCGAACAGAGCACGATGCGGCGCATCCGGGAGTTCACCGACGAGGTCAACGATATAACTGAACTCGCTGTCGAGGCGGCGGTCAACCGCGACTACGACGCCGCGATCGAGGTCCGCGAGCGGTTCGCCTGTATCGACACCCGCGAACGGGAAATCCTCGACGACCTGCCGGAGATGGATAACACGGAACTGCTCCAGATCCGCGAGGTGCTGGTCAGCCTCGGCCAGACCGCACAGTACGCCGTGCGCAACGCCGAAATCGCGACCAACCTCGCACTCAACGAGGAGTCCGAACACATCTCCATCTCGTGATCCCCGCGCTGAAGCGCGAGGCTTTCTTCCCCGGCGCGTGGTATGGCCAGCATTTCGGTGCTGCGGTCGAATCCGTACGAACTAAGTACCGAACCCGGGAAGGTTGGACAATGGCTGAAACCTCGGATTCCTCGGACATGGGCAGCGGTCTGAGCCTCCTGTTCGGACTCGTCGGCGTGCTGGCTGCTGTCGCGATGGCGGCGACTGCGTATCTGTCCTTCGTCGCCGAGTCGGGCGACACGGAACAGCTCCTCTCGGGTCTCGCACTCACTGTCGCGCTGGTCGCTGGCGCGCTCGCGATTCTCGCGATACATCTTTTCGAGTGAGACCCGCGGCGAGAGAGTGCCAGAGACACACTTTTTAAGATGTTCGCGCCCGTAACGACGGGTAATGACGGAGCTCAGCGAGAAAGACCGAGAAATCCTCCAGTACCTCCGCGAGAGTGTCTCGCGTGGGGAGAGCTACTTCCGCTCGAAGAACATCGCACAACAGATCGGGCTCTCCGCCAAGCAGGTCGGCGCACGGCTCCCCAAGCTCGACGAACAGAGCGACGACGTCGAAATCGAAAAGTGGGGGCGCGCGCGCTCGACCACCTGGCGCGTCACGCGGAGCTAACGAGTCCGTCCCTTTTTGCCGCTCCTCGCCGTAGTCCGTGTATGGTCGTTCGCGTCGAGCGCGTTGTCGACATCCCCGCCTCCCCCGAAGCCGTCTGGGGGTTCATCTCCGACCCCGAGAAACGGTCCCGGCCGATCAGCGTCGTGCAGGATTTCGAGCTGCTCGACGACGGCCGGGCAGTCTGGCATCTCTCGCTTCCCATCCCCCTCGTCCGACGGACGATCCGTGTCGAGACCGAGGACAAAACCTGGGACCCGCCGCGGTACGTCGAGTTCGTTGGCGACTCGAAGGTGATGCGCGTGATCGGCGAACACGAACTCGAGGAGATAGCCGACGGCACGCGGCTGACGAACCGTTTCACAGTCGAGGGGAAACTGCCCGGTGTCGAGCGGTTCTTCAAGCGAAACATGGACGCCGAGTTCGACAATCTCGAGCAGGCGCTGTCCGACGCGCTCGACGTGCCCCTGTCATCCGAGTGACCGGGGATTTATCTGTCGGGGTGATCAACTAGTCTCTGCCGGTAGCAGACGCTTTTCACGTCGATACCGGTACAACAATCTCAGCCTCGTCGTCTTCCGGGTCGCCACGGCACTGCCGGCTTCCCGCCACCGGTTGTCCGGACGGCCGCTCCCGGTCGTCGTTTCGACCTACTGTCCCTGTCGGTCGCATCCCCCAGATACTGTCTCATTTGACAATATTGAACACCGTTGCACACCCACTGGAGTCGCATGGACCAGTTCGTCCTCGACCTGCTCGCCGGCAATGACGAGCACGCACAGCAGTTTGCCGACTGCTTCGATGACCTCCAGACGGCCCAACAGCCCGACGCAGTGACTGTCTGCTGTGGCGACTCACGCGTCCTCCAGGATGGGATGTGGGACACGCCGGCTCCGGGTCACCTCTTCACGCACAGCAACATCGGCAACCGCGTCACCGAGGTGACTGACGACGGGCGGGTGGTGACGGGGGACGTTCTCTACCCACTCGTCCACACCGACACACAGGTCGCGATCGTCACCGGTCATACTGGCTGTGGTGCGGTGACGGCGGCCTACCGGGACCTGACGACCGGCATCGACGAACCGGCCAGTATCCAGCGCTGTCTCGACCTGCTCGAGCGCGACATCGCTCCCGGTTTCGACTTGCTCCCGGACAATATCGACGACGGGACAGCTATCAACTCCCTCGTCGAGTACAACGTCGACACGCAGGTCGCCGCGCTGTGTGACAGTCCCGACGTGCCCGACGGGGTCACGGTCCTCGGTGTTGTCTACGACTTTCAGGACATCTACGGGGGTGAGCGTGGGGAAGTCCACGTCACCACAGTCGATGGCGAACGCGACCCGGCGGCGTTGCGGGCGGCCTATCCGGAGATTGCCGACCGCATCAGGCGGCTCTTTCCCTACGAAACGGCGTAACTGCGGGCGCCCGCTGGCCCTCTCGGGGACCGGTCGACGTGGTCCGGGCGGACCGAGTCGCATAAGTCACCGGCGGGTGTCTATGTACATATGGGATTTGGAAGCTACGACGAGTCTGAGCAGGAAAAGCAGGAGACAGACACTGACGAGGACGTGGAAGCAGTGAACGTCCACGAGAACGACCACGAGGGCGAGGTCCGTTTCGACTCGGACGCATCGACCGACGACCTCGTCGGCCGCCTCGAGGAGATGAAGGAGTCGGAGTAACCTACCCGGTCGTCCTTTCCGGGGACTCTCGGCTGCTCGTTCCCGGCGAGGGTCGTCCTGCCGACTTTCGCTCGATGCCGCAGCGGGGACCCAGTAACTTTTTTCGATGTCATTCACGGAGTATATACGTGGGGGTCTCCGACAGGTAGGTAACCGAAAGACGCGTCGTCCCAGAGAAGGGTCGGGACAGGAAACGGCCCGTGCGTCGGTCACCGCGACCGGCGCGCCGGCCAGTTCCCACCCCTCTTTTTCGCTGCGGGACTGCTCTGATCGGCTCTACACATGGAAATCGAAATCGCAACTATCGGCGGCTACGAGGAAGTCGGCCGCCAGATGAC
>JAZKTU010000125.1:0-9067 GCA_036625385.1 Halovenus sp.
GACCGACCGCCAGCTCGAAGTGCTCCAGTCGGCCTACGAGATGGGGTACTTCGAGCGACCGAAACGCGCGAACGCGACCGAAGTTGCGGAGCACCTCGATATCGCGCAGTCGACGTTCACGGAACATCTGATGGCCGCCCAGCGAAAACTCCTCGCAGACGTTCTCGAGTAGCGATCTCCCCGGGCATCGCGGTCCGTTCCTGGGCAGACCTGCTCCCGGGTGCCCCTTTCATTTAAGGACGTATGCCCACGTTACTGAGACAGAGATGGCTCTCACAGAGGAAACAGAGATGGGGGTGGAGGCAGTCGACGAGTTTCTCGCGGCGCGCGAGACCGGCGTCCTGTCGCTCGCCCGCGACGAGAAACCGTACGCCATACCCATATCCTACGGATACGACAGCGAGACCACCACGTTCTACATGCGACTGGTTTCGACACCCGAGAGCGAAAAGCGACAGTTTCTCGCCTCGTCACCCAGCGCCCGTCTCGTCGTCTACGACCGGACTGACGACGACCAGCGGTACTGGAGTGTACTGGCCTCGGGCGAACTGGAGGAGATCGACCCGGACGAGCTCTCCCTGGAAGAGATCGAACAGTACGGTCAGGCGCACCGGCCACTGTTCGAGATCTGGGGCCAGGAGAAAGACGAACTCAATATCAACCTGTACCGCTTCCATCCCGACGAGTTGAGCGGGAGGCGGACGGATATTCATCGCGAGTAACCATCCGCAGGCGATTACACGTCTTCGTCGACTTCTGGCTCGAAATCGGACGTCTCCGTGGGTGCCGCACAGACAGGACAACCGTTCGTGAGGATTGCGTCCCGCATCTGACTGTTGACGGTTATTTCCTGCCCACACTCCGAACAGCTGAACCTGAATTCATTCATAAAGGTATTGCCCGTTGGTATACCAGCGGCAGTTTCTGACATACATCCAGTTTCTCTTCATTTGAGGATACGCAACAAACCACAGAATGCATACGCCCTACATATACTGGCTGGTTAAAGTAGGGCACTTTCTACCCGGCCGAGCGGCGCACAGAGACGGATACCATTCCTGGACGAACAGTGAGCGGTTTGGCCTTCCCGCTCCGCCGGGCTGGCGCTCCCTCGTCGGATCCGGATTGGGGGCTTGCTGTCCGGGGGAGTTCGGGAAGCTTGAAACGACGGACATGCCTACAGACGGCTATGTTCAAAAGTTACCGGGTCGGGACGGTGTACGGAATCCCCCTCAGGCTCGACATTACCTTTCTACTCGTACTCCCCGTGTTCGTGTGGATTATCGGGTCACAGGTTGCGGAGATCGCCCCCCTGATCAACCGGACGTTCGGTGCCGACGTGGCTGTCGACGAACTGACCGGCGGGGGGCGCGAGTGGGTCATCGGGACTGTCGCTGCGGTCGGGCTTTTTGCCTGTGTGATGCTCCACGAATTGGGACATGCGGCGGTCGCCCTGCGGTACGGCTACGAGGTCGAGTCTATCACGCTGTGGCTGCTCGGAGGTGTCGCGAAGCCTGCTGAACTGCCCCGCGACTGGGGACACGAGTTCCTGATCGCCGTTGCCGGACCGACCGTCAACGTCGTCATCGTCGCTGTCTGTGCCCTCCTGTTGGTCGTCGTCCCGCCTCTCGATGTCGCTGTCTTCCTCCTCCTGTATCTCGCGATGCTGAACATCACCCTGATCGTGTTCAACATGCTTCCGGCGTTCCCGCTCGAC
Source organism: Halovenus sp. (assembly GCA_036625385.1). Lineage (GTDB taxonomy): Archaea > Halobacteriota > Halobacteria > Halobacteriales > Haloarculaceae > Halovenus. The sequence goes on from JAZKTU010000125.1 coordinate 1,718, forward strand.
GGGGGTCGCGTCCTCCGGGCGTTGCTTGCCCGCTCGCGCTCGTATGTCAAAGCGACGCGACAGGCGGCGACGGTCGGGAAAGGGATGGCCGTGGTTCTCGGACTCTTCGGAGTACTCACACTGAATTTCATTCTCGCGGCCATCGCGCTGTTTATCTACATCGCAGCGGCCTCGGAAACCAGGCAGATGATGCTCGATGCCGCGTTCGACGGGGTCGACGTCGACGCAGTCATGACACCGGCGGCGGAGCTACAGACCGTCCGTTCGACGCTTGAGTTGTCCGACCTGCTCGACGTCATGCTCGAGCAGCGCCACCAGGGCTACCCAGTCGTCGACGACAGTACCTTCGTCGGCATCGTTACGCTCTCGGACGTGCAATCGGCAGGTCCCGAGGATCAGGTTGTCGCCGACGTACTGACGCCAGCGGAGGAACTGGAGACGGTGAGGCCCGGAGACGGGGTCATGGACGCCTTCGAGTCGCTGGGTAAGAACGATATCGGACGGCTTCCGGTTGTCGACGACGACGGCAGTCTCCAGGGGCTTCTGACCCGGACTGACCTGATGCGTGCGTTCCGGATCGCGACCGAACAGCGCCGGTTCGAGGAGGAATTTTCGGAGCCACTCGAAGTGTAGGTCACCAGAATCCCGGCGGTCTCGCCGTACGCCCCGACGAGACGGGTGTCCGCGGGTTCCCCTCGGCGAGTGCGACGATTTCGTGTTCCGCCGGTTCGGCGAACCCGGCCACAGAAACCAGCGTCTCGGCGACGACGATCGTCACCGGCAGGGCGACCGTCGGGTTCTCGACCGCGAATCCGAGCGAAAAGAGAACGACGAAGGCGAGAAAAAGCAACGCGAGTGCAACGGCCAGACCGGCAAATCCGACCAGGAGTATCTCGGCGAACGGTTTGATCCACCGGAGGTGGGGAGGGTCAGCAGCCATCGGAGGCGTGTTATACTGCCGACTGTCCCAGTGTGAACGAATTTGTCATCCCGGCGTGTCGAATAGCTGTCCGACCGCACAGCCGGCAGTATTACTCGTTCTGGACGGCCGCGCCCTGCTTGCTGGTGACGTAGCCCGCGATGCGGTTTCTGACCCCTTTGGACTCGATGTTGGTCAGTTCCATCACCAGTTCCTTGTTGTGCTCGAAATCGTGTCCCCAGGCGTCGGGGTATCGCTCCATCAGGATTCGTCCCGTCTTCTTGACGTAGGCAGGTTTGATGGCCATTAGTGCCCACACTTACCGGGTCGCCCTCTAAAAGGATTCGACTTCGGACCCGCGTGACCCGGCAGGATCGCTCCGGTCGGCTACGCGTCGTCCCCGTCAGCCTCTTCGTGGGCTGTGTACGAGCGCAGACGCTCGAAGGCTTGCCGCTCCTCCGGCCCGCCACAGCGCTGTGCCACGGAATGAAAGTAGTCGATCCGCTCGCGGAGTGTCTCCGTCTCGAAGGCGTCCACGTCGAGGCGGGAGGCCGCAACCGTTGCCTCCACGACGGCCCCATACCCCCGGTTGAACGTCGGGACCGTCTCCCGGCGAACGGACGCATCGACCGGCGAGAGGCCCCACTCCACCCACTCGGTACCCTCGTCAGTCCCGGTTGCCCGCCGTCGGACGGTGATCTCGACCCACGCGTCCGCGCTGTCGAGGGTTGGATTGGACTGTTCGCGTACGCCGAGTGCGGCGTCGACGAACAGGACCGGATCACGCGTAAACTGGATGTAGCCGCCGCCGCGTGCGGCGAAGTTCCGGCGGGTTCTGGTCTTTCCCCAGGTCCGGGCTGTCGCCGGTGCCGTCGTCGTCGGTGCGTGGACGCCGAGCGCTGCGACGTTCCACGCGTCGTTGGGTCCACGGGTCGTCACGACCGTCTCCGTCACGCCGCGCAACTCGACTGGCCAGTCGGTCACGGTCACACCTCCACCCCTCGTTCCAGCGCGACGAAGAGGCCGCCGGCGACGATGTCCGCCGTCGTTCCGGGGTTGATTCCCCGTTCGACGAACTCGGCGGCGAGTTCCGTCACCGATTCCTCGCCCGCACGTGCGGCAGCGGCACGACGGGTTACTTCCTGGGCCGTCTCCCGGTCGTGCTGTGTCGCGATGAACGTATCCGGCTCCGCAGCGAGCAAGTCGAGAAACACTGCTGCCGTCCGCTCTGTCACCGGGCCGTCCCCGTCGGCGATGGCTGACGCCGCGGCGAAGGTCCGCTCGAACCCGTTCACGTACTCCGCCGCGAGGCCGTCGACCGACGCACTGCGCTCCATCACGTCCGCGAGCGTCAGGCCTCGGTCCCGGAGCGCTGGTTCTGCGTCGCCACCCTGGCGGACGTCGAGGTCCTCCATCCCCTCGGGTGGCTCGTCTACGGCGACGTCGACGTGCTCGAACGCCCGGTAGAAGTCGACAGCGTCCGCCACCGTCGTTGCCCGGACGACGGCTGCGGCGTCCTCGCCATCGAACTCCCCGCGCCGTGGTGCGTTCGCGGCTGCGCGAACCAGTGGCACGAGCAGTAACACCGCCCCGAACTGGGTGTTGCCTCCGGTCTGTTCGCTCATTCCGGCAACCGCGCGCTCGAAGGAGTCACCGACGGCCCCGCCGCCCGCTGCTCGCTCGAACCCATCCTCGGTCCCGACTGCGCCTGCCACGAAATGCTCGAATCGCAGGTCCTCGTACTCCCGTTCCCGGTCGACGTTGCCCGGTTTGGGCGTACTCGAGACTTCGAGCAGCAAGGCGAGGCGGGCGTGCTGCGGGACGGTTCTCACCCTCGCTCCCCCAGCCGGGCTGGCTGTCGCTCGCGACGGAACCAGTTCGATGCCGCATCGCGGACCCGTTCGAGCACTGCGGGGTTGTCGCTCGGCCGGCCGACGCTCACCGCAGTTGCGCCGTACTCGAGATACTCCTCGACCGTTGCCCGGTCACGCACACCGTTGTTCGCGATGACAGCCGCCTCCGTTGCCCGTGTGACGGGTTCGATGATCCCCTCGGTGTCCATCGCGTCGACGTGGACGAACACCGCGCCGGCTGCACCGACGCGGGCAGCCGTCTCGACCAGGTCGACGCCGTCCACCTCGGCACGGACTTTCACACTGACTGTCGCACCGGCGGCGGTGGCCGTTTCGACCTGTTCGCACAGCCGGTCCGTCTCGTGGAGCAACCGTTCGCCCGCACCCGCTGTACACATCTCCTCCTGACGACAGTGTGCGTTTATTTCGAGGACAGCCCCGTGGCTGGCACAGACGGACGCGGCCCGTTCGAGCGGGTCGAGTGTCGTCGTCCGGACGTTGAATCCCGGGCGAACGGGGGCGTCAGCGAGCGCGGCAAGCTGGTCGTCGATGAACGCGACTGGGTCCGGCGGGAGAAACTCCGACCGGTCACGCTCGATGAGGGCCCGCGCGGCGTCGCGAGTCCGGTCGTCGACCGCGATACCCCCCAGAAACGCGAGCCCTACATACGGCGCGCCGGCCCTGGCCCAGGCGGCGTCAGATGCCCCGCTGAGGCTGGCGAGCGCGACCGATGGCTCGAAGGCCGGGGTGGGGTCGGACATCAGGCTGCGACCCCCAGTGCATCTTCGATCGCTCGCGCGACCCGGGCCGCGTCCTCGGCTGTTTCCATGGCCGTATCCGTCCGAACGACCGGGCGGTCGAGCGCCGTGTCGTCCGCCTCGTCGAGCACGAAGGCGTCGACGAACGGGTACGCGGACGCGACACCCGCGGTCGAGGGCTCGTAGCCGGCGGCAGCCATCAGGTCGTCGGCGGGACCCGAGAACACCCTGTCCTCGACGAACGGCGAGACCGCAACGACCGTCGTCTCGGCGAGGCCTTCCTCGACCCCCGGGATCGCGAGCATCGGTCCGATACTCGTGATCGGGTTCGACGGCCCGAGCACGACCGGGTCACGGAGCGCCGCCCTGACAGCCCCGGTCGGCGCCGCCGCCTCCGCGCCCCGGAACTCGACGCTTTCGACGGCTGGCTCACCGTCGTGTGCAACCCAGAACTCCTGGAAGTGCATGGTACCGTCCGCCGTATGGATTATCGACGCGACCGGGTCGTCGCTCATTGGCAGGACCCGCCAGGGAACATCGAACGCCGCCCCGAGCGTGTCGGTCACCGCGGTGAGTGACTCTCCCTCGTCTAGCAGGCCAGTGCGAGTCAGGTGCACCGCCCTGTCCCGGTCACCGATATACATGAACTCCGCCACAGCCGAGAAGCGGCGCCACCGGGCGATCCGCCGTCCTGCTGTCTGCGTCTCGTCGGGAAGGTACCGGGGACCAGGTTCGATGCCTGCGGCCCGTGCGAGCCGCGCAAGTTCCTCGTGTGTCGCCGCCGTATCGTCGTCGATCCCCCACCAGGTCTCCTCGTCGAGTTCCCCGCCGCCGAGAAAAAGGAGTGTATCGATATCCGGACAGACCAGCATTCCGCCGAGTTGGATATCGTCGCCCGTGTTGGCGACGACAGTCGTCTCGTCCGGCGGAAAGACCGCGTCAGCTCCGGCGAGCAGCTTCGGCGTACCAGTCCCGCCTGACAGGAACGTCACCATACTCCTCGTAGTGGCGTGTAGAATAAAAAAGCGTGCGCCACCGGAACCAGTCTCAGAACTGAGAACTGTACCTCTAGATTCAAGTTTATGCCTACCGGCGACTCTGTGATGGGAGACACTGCGGTCATCTCGGATGCCCATCGGTTCAGCCAGGCGGCTCCACAGGAGGACGTCGTGTACGGCGCGTGTAGCCCAGGGTGGCACTCGGCTGTCGACCGAGACACGGCGGTCGAACAGTGGATCGAGATGCTGCAGCGAAACGGAATCGAGCGGGTGTGTTGTCTCATGAGCGGGCGGCACCTCGACGCGAGCGACTCGAACCTCGGCCTGTACCGGGAGGCGTTCGGCGAGGCGAACGTCCTGCACGTCCCGGTCCCGGACCATCACCTCCTGGACGCAAACCGGTTCAGGCAGGAAATTCTTCCCTTTCTGTCCGATGCCGACTCGCAGAACGAACCGGTCGTCGTCCACTGCCTGTCGGGGCTCGGGCGGACCGGGCAGGTACTTGCGGCGTGGCTCGTCGCCGGCAGGGGGTACACCCCTCTCGAGGCGCTCGAAACCGTTCGGACGACAGGCCGAACCCCGATGGATTCCGTCGAGCGCGGCCACGCGACCCGGCGGGAGTTGTTCGACCTCCTCCACCTGATCGCGGATCGTACGCAGTAATGTCACCTGTGCAGGGAAACGGCGTCTCCCGAACGGACGTTTTTGTCGGATGGCGACCAACACCCGGTAATGACGACGATCAAGGACAGTGTCCACGACCACATCGAGCTCGACGGGAGCGCGGCGGAACTCCTGGACACGCCGCCGGTACAGCGTCTCCGCCGAATCAACCAACTCGGAACTGTCGGCCTGGTGTACCCGTCGGCGAACCACACGCGCTTCGAGCACAGCCTCGGTGTCTACCATCTCGCCGACCGTGCGCTCGACCACCTCGGCATCGAGGGACAGCAGGCCGAACGCGTTCGTGCCGCCGCCATCCTCCACGATATCGGTCACGGGCCCTACAGCCACAATATCGAGGAGATCATCCACCGGGAGACGGGTTCCTACCACGACGAGATACACGACCTCGTCGACACCGTGCCGGTCGCCGATGTGCTCACCGACCGAGGGCTCAACCCCGACCGTATCGCCAGCCTCGTCGCCGGTGAGGGACAACTCGGGCAACTCGTCGCCGGCGAACTGGACGTCGACCGGATGGACTATCTCGTCCGCGACGCCCACCACACCGGTGTCCCGTACGGGACCATCGACCACGAACGCCTCACGCGGGAGTTGCGTTTCGTGAACGGCGAACTCGTGCTCGACGAAGGGAACGTCCAGACCGCCGAGAGTCTCCTGCTCGCCCGGGCGCTGATGAACCCGACCGTGTACCAGCACCACGTCGCCCGGATCGCCAAAGCAATGTTGCGGCGGGCGGTCGAGACGCTGCTCGCGGTGAGCGGGACCGAAGCGACCGACCTCCGGCGGATGGACGACTACGACCTGCACGCCCAGTTGCGCAACGACGAGGCGACTGCACCGATGGCCGCCCGTCTCGACGAGCGCCGCCTCTACAAACGCGCCGTCTGGACCGAACGGTCAGCCGTCTCCGACGATATCGTCACCGCGGACCGCGAGGCGGTCCGGGAGTACGAACGGTCGATCGCCGCAGAGGCGAACGTCGACCCCGAAGCGGTCGTCGTCGACATCCCGCCGGACCCGTCGATGACGGAGTCCTCCTCGCGCGTGCTGGTCAACGGCGACGTTCGGCGGCTGGACGAACAATCGACGCTCGTCAGCGCGTTACGCGCAGCACAGCAGGACCAGTGGCGACTCGGCATCTACGCGCCCGCCGACCGGAGTGACCGTGTCGGGAACGCCGCAGTACGGACGCTCGGTCTCGACCTGGACGGGACCTACATCCGCGACGTCCGGCCGGGGATCAACGCCACGCTCGACGAATTCGAGTGATCGCTGGGACACCGGACAGAGCCCTCGGCGGGTCCAGTCCGGTGCGTTGAAACGTCGGGCACTCCTGGGCCCAGATATGCACCTCGAGGGGACGGTGCTTCGCGGGCGGTCGTTCGAGCCGCTCGAGGGCCGCGTCGTCGTCGAAGATGGTACGATAACAGCCGTCGAGGAGGCAACCGACCGCACGGAACACATCATCCTTCCGGCGTTTGTCAACGCCCACACCCACATCGCCGATTCCATCGCGAAAGAAGCCGGCGAAGGACTCACCCTGGAGGAACTTGTCGCACCGCCTGACGGCCTGAAACACCGCCTGTTGCGCGACGCGAGCGTGGAGGAACTGGTCGAGGCGATGCAACGGACCCTCCAGTTCATGCAGTCGGGTGGGATTACAGCATTCCTCGATTTCCGGGAGGGTGGCCTCGAAGGCGTTGGGGCGATACAGCACGCCCTCGAGCGTGTCGAGATAGAAGGGGTCGTCCTCGGCCGCGAGTCGATCGAGGCGATGGAGGTGGCGGACGGCTTCGGGGCAAGTGGCGCGAACGACGACGACTTCGCCCGCGAACGGGCCGCGACACGGGAAGCCGGGAAGCTCTTTGGCATCCACGCGGGCGAAGTGGATACCTCCGATATCAACCCTGCGCTGGATCTGGATCCCGACTTCCTCGTTCACATGGTCCACGCAACCTCGCTGCATCTCGACCGGGTCGCCGACAGCGAGACGCCGGTCGTCGTCTGTCCTCGCTCGAACGCCGCAACCGGCGTTGGACTCCCTCCGGTTCGTGACCTGCTCGACAGGACGACCGTCGCGCTGGGTACCGACAACGTGATGCTCAACAGCCCGTCCATGTTCCGCGAGATGGAGT
>JAZKTU010000126.1:0-9001 GCA_036625385.1 Halovenus sp.
TATCCTCTTGGCTTGCGGAGCCAGGGACCGGAGTTCAAATCTCCGTCAGGACGCTTCTCTGCTGCACAACACTGCGAGCGCAGCGAGCAGTACGTGCAGCAGGAAGCGGCCACCGGAGATTTGAGCAGAGAAGTCGCAGCGGCCGAGCAAAGCGAGGCCGACTGTCTTCACGAGTTCAAATCTCCGTCAGGACGTTCACTTCTTTATTGCTTCGCTTCGCTCAGCAACCGCAGGCGTTCACGTCCCGACTTGTCCAACGGCTCGCTTCGCTCGCCGGTGGGCTCCGTCGGGACTCTTTGCGGAACACACCGACGAGCGGAGCGAGGTTTCGACGCCGGTGAAACGGACGAACGGGGATGCGAGCAGAGGAGTAGCCACGGTTTCAAGGGGGCAGTTCGATGATGGTGAAGGGGAAACGAGCAGGGTCGGCGTTGCCACCACATTGTCGGTCGGATCGTAGACAGCGACCGTGTTCGGCGGGTGTCGTGCTGGACCCGACTGACCGAAACTGTTAGGAGATGTGGCGCCCCCTGTTCGGGTGTGCGCGTCGAGAACTCCTTCGTCGGGGCGGATGGTATCGGCCAGACCATCGAGCGGCGTCTCTGGGAGCAGGGCATCACGCGGTGGGAGGAGTTTCACCCCGCCTGCGAGGGGATCGGACAGACGCGGGCCGAACGCATCGAGTCGTTCATCGCGGACGGCCGGGACGCACTCGCTGCCGGCGACGTCGACTTTTTCGACCGACAGTTTCCCTCCGGGTCGCGGTGGCGACTCTACGAGTCCTTCCGGGAGCAAGCCTGCTTTTTCGACATCGAGACGACGGGACTGGACGAGCGTTCGAGCGTCGTCACAACGGTCTCACTCCACCAGGACGGAAAGACGCGAACGCTGGTGCGGGGGGACGACCTCACCGACGAAAGCCTCCGTGCGGCCTTCGCCGACGCCGGCCTGCTCGTCACGTTCAACGGCGCACGCTTCGACATCCCCTTTCTCGAACACAACTTCGACATCTCGCTTCCCCGGCCACATATCGACCTCATGCCGACGTGCCGGAAACTGGGGCTCTCGGGTGGCCTCTCCGCTGTCGAGGCGGAACTCGGTGTCGGTCGCGAACTCCCGGACGTCGACGGGCGGGAGGCCGTCCGGCTCTGGCGCCGCCACGAACGCGGGGCCGACGGCGCGCTCGAGCGCCTGATCCGGTACAACCGCGAAGACACCGAAAATATGAAACCCGTGCTGGAGCGGACGATCGACCGGCTGGACCGTCAGATGCTCCCCGACAGCCGGACGACACTCTAATCTAGGTCAGTTCCCACCGTTCCTCTTCGATCGCGTCGAGACGCCCGGCAGTCCCGTCGGCGAGGCGATACGCGCCGTCTGCCTGCGTGACTGCACCCATACATTCCAGATGGTCGAGATGGGCGTAGGCCTCGCCGGGGCCGTGGATGATGTGGATTCCCTCGAGGCTCCCGAAGAGGTCGGCACTGACGCTCCAGACATCACAGGGCGCCAGGCGCTCGACCGCTTCGAGGACGCGGTAGGACCGTTCCTCGTGGTGGTCGATGATGTGCTCCGCACGGGCGGCTGGATCGTCGATAGGGATGCGGTGGCCCGGCCAGGCGCGGTCGTAGTCGGCGGCGACGATGGCGGCGAGGGTGTCGAGGTACTTCGCCAGGGGGCGCTCGACACGGATGTCGGCACCGCCGACGTTCGGGGTGTACTCGGGGAGCAACGCGTCGCCGGTGAGGACCTCCGCGCCGGCCTCGAACATGCAGAGTCCGTCGGCGTGGCCGGGTGCGTGGACGACCTCCAGCCGGGTATCGTTGACGACGAACGTATCGCCGTCCGCGACGGTCGTCACCGTCGGCGGCTGGTCGTACAGCGTGACGTCGTCGAGGAATCGCTCGAGCGCCGCCCGGTCGGCTGGCGGCATCCCCCAGCTGTCGAAGAACTCCCGCTGGCGCTCCTCGAGGGCAGTCCACGCCGCCTCGTCGCCGGCAACCAGCGGGGCGTCGGCCTCGTGAACGTACACGTCGGCGTCGCTTTCCCTCTGAATCGCCCCGGCGAGCCCCGAGTGGTCGCCGTGCCAGTGCGTGAGGAAGATCCGGTCGATGTCGGCGAACTCGACGTCATGGTCCGCGAGTGCGGCCGTAAGCTGCTCGCGGGTTGCGGGGACCCGGTCGCCGGTGTCGACCAGCACCGTTTCCGGTCCGTCCGCGAACAGATAGGCATTGTTCGCGCCCTCGAACGTGTGATTCGACAGCCGGATGCGCTCCATGACCCCCCGTTCGACCGGGTGACAGATGCGTCTTTCTGTCTCCGGTTCCCGCGCGTCCACCGCCGCGCTGCGGGACTCAAATCGGCGTTTTAACGTGAGCCACGGCTTTAGGTCTCGGGGCTGTAGGCACACCTGTGAACCGACGAGCCTTCCTCGCGAGCGGCGTGGCACTCGGCGCAGGGCTCGCAGGCTGTGTGAGCGACTCCGACGAGGCGGGCAGCGATGACGACGACAACGGTCAGCAGGACGGCATCGCGAGTACGACCATCACGACAACCGAAACGGACTGTGGTGGGCCCGACGACGACCACGCCGTCGCCGATGTCGGCGGCGGGGTCGTCACGGTTGTCGGGGTGCTCGGAGCCCCGGACCCCTGTCACGAGGCGACGATTGCGGCGGCGAGTATCGAGAACGGCCACCTGTCACTGACCGTCGACGTGGTCGAGGACCTGGCCGACGACGAGGGCTGTGCGCAGTGTCAGGGAGCGATCGAGTACGAGGCGACCGTCGAGTTCGACGCCGGCGTGACCGTCGACGGCGGGACGACCGACCACGCTACCGGCGGGACACACGAGTTCGACGCCGACGACGACGGGTCGCCATCGATCGTCCGGACGGAACTCGAGACGACGGAGACGGCGTGTACCCCCGGGATTGACGGGGGGGTCACGGTCGAGCGCACCGACGGGCGGGTTGCAATCCGGGGGACGTTTACCGCGCCAAACCCCTGCCACGAGGCGGTACTCGAGGAAACGACGGTCGACGGGGACCGCCTCCAGGTCAGCGTCAGCCGGCGGTCGACGCTCGAGGAGGGGGAGGTCTGTCGGGAGTGTGTCGGAGCGATCAGCTACGAGGCGAGCATCGAGGTCTTCCCGCTCGACGCGCTCGAGGACGTCCAGGTCGAGCACCCCGACGGACCGAGCGAACCGGCCCTCGGGGCGTCGACACGCGACGAGTAGTCATCCTCGACGTGTGTCCGTGACTGGAACGGGCCATTCAAGTCTCACCCGCCAGTAGCAGGCCGCATGAACGAAGGCGACAGGGTCCGCGTCGAGCGCGCGGGACAGGAGTACGAAGGAGTCCTGCTCCCCTCCTCGACGCCCGACCACCTGGTCGTGAAACTGGAGAGCGGGTACAACGTCGGCATCGATCGCGCGGACGCACAGATCGAACTCCTCGAGTCGAACGCCTACGACGTCGAGGGCGCGCAGGAGGAAGCCGGCGCCTCGCGTATCGAGTTCGACGAGGACCTCCCGACGGTGTCGCTCATCTCCACCGGCGGGACCATCGCGTCGACGGTCGACTACCGGACGGGTGCGGTCACCGCACAGTTCGACGCCGAGGACGTCCTTCGGGCCGTTCCGGACCTCGCGGGCCTGGCGAACTACCGGGGTCGGGTGGTCGCGAACATCCTCTCGGAGAACATGACCCCGGCAGTCTGGCAGGACCTCGCGGCGGCCATCCACGAGGAGATCGAGGCCGGGGCGGACGGCATCGTCGTGATGCACGGCACGGACACAATGCAGTTCTCTGCCAGCGCGATGGCGTTCATGCTCGACACCCCCGTCCCGATCGTGTTCACGGGCAGTCAGCGCTCCGCCGACCGCCCCTCCTCGGACAACGTGATGAACGCCGTCTGCGCCGTCGAGGCCGCGAAAAGCGACTGCGCCGAGGTGCTCATCTGCATGCACGAGAACAGTTCCGACGACCGGTGTGCGCTCCACCGCGGGACCCGCGCCCGGAAGAACCACACCTCCCGCCGGGACGCCTTCGAGACGGTCGGTGCCGACCCGCTCGGGGTGGTCGACTACGGCACCGACGACACGGCTGTCTCCTTCGGACGAGCGTACGCCGATCTCGGTGCACAGGACCTCGCCCACTCGCCGGCGCTGTCGACGGACGTCGCCCTGGTGAAGTTCACCCCCGGCGCGGGCCCGCGCCGCCTCGAGACAGTCGCCGACAGCGACGGTATCGTCATCGAGGGAACCGGCCTGGGTCACGTCCACACCGACTGGATAGACACCATCGCCGACCTGGTTGCGGACGGAACGAGCGTCGTGATGACCAGCCAGTGCCTCGAGGGTCGCGTCTGTGACCGGGTCTACGACACCGGTCGCGACCTGCTCGACGCCGGCGTTATCGAGGGCGAGGACATGCTCCCGGGCACGGCGAAGGTGAAGCTGATGTGGGCACTCGCGAACGTCGAATCGGTCGCCGAGACGATGCGGACGCCGCTCGCCGGGGAAATCCGGGAGCGCTCGACACCCTGGGCATGACCGAGCACACGATCAGGCAGGCACGACCCGATGACGAGGCGGACATCGTCTCCTTCACCGAGGACACCTGGAGCGAGCGGGATGTCGGTGACTACATCCCCGAGATCTACCAGGACTGGATCGCCGCGGACGGGCCGACCCAGCGGACGCTCGTCACCGAGGTCGACGGGACGGCAGTGGGGATCTGCCAGGCGCGGCTGGTCGGCGACGAAGAGGGATGGGTACAGGGCATCCGTGTCCACCCCGACCACCGACGCGAGGGGCACGGACGAGCGATGACGGGCGCGCTGTTCGAGTGGTGTCGGGAGCGGGGTGCGACGGTCGCGCGCAACCTCATCTACGGGTGGAACGACGCCGCGATGGCCCAGGCCCGCAGCGTGGGGTTCGAGCCCGGTGTCATCTGTCGACTGGTCCACCCGGAACCGACCGCGGGTGACACCGACCACCCGGTCACCGCGGACACGGCCAGCGCCTGGCAGTACTGGACCGCGAGCGACGCCAGAACGGCGCTTGCCGGGCTCTCGCTGGCGGACGATCACGGCTGGGCGCTCGCGGAGTTGACCCGGGAGCGACTCGACCGTCTCGCAGCCGAGCAGCGCGTCTTCGCCGTCCGCGACGGCGGGACACGCGGGATGGCCGTCCGGACCGGAACCCGCCACCGATCGAGCAGCGGAGAGACCGTCGCCGACTACGCGGTCGGCGCGTGGGCCGACGTCGACGCGGCCCGCGCGCTGTTGACCGCCGTCGGGGACGACGCTGCCGGCCTCGATGCGACCCGGGCACGGGTTTGCATTCCCGCGACTCCGCGGTACGTCTCCGACGGTGCCAGCGTGGCGTCGCTGTACGACGAAACGGTCTACGTGTTTGGCGCCGACCTGACTGGCGAGTTACCCGGTTGACACGCTCCCCGCGCGAAACCGCGAGGCTTTCGCCTCGGATTTTCCGTGACGGCGATTACCCGCCGCTGACTGGCGGGAACAGCGCGAGCTCCGTGTTCTCCTCGACGGTCGTCTCCCAGCCGTCGAACTCCCGGAACGGGTCCGAGCCGTCACAGAGCAGGCGGACGTGGTCGGCCAGACAGCCGTCCTGGTCAAGCAGTTCCGTCTCGAGGTCCGGATGGGCGGCGAGCAGGGCGTCGAACGCGTCGCGAAGCGTCGGTTCGGCTGCGTCGATGGCCACGGAGACGTGGCGCTCGCCCGCTGTCTCGGCCAGTGTCGCGAATAGCTTCCACCGCATACCCGTGACTACGGCGTTGCCCCCAAAGAGCGTTCGCATCGCGAGCGGGAGCGAGACTACCTGATGTCGGGTGCTTGCTCGTCGGTTCGCCCGGGGAGTTCTACCTCGAGCTCGACCGGTTCGCCGAAGGCGCGATCAGGAACGCCCCGGCCTCGCTGGCGTCGAGCCTGTACTCCTGCTCGAACTCGCGTCCCGCTCGGATCGTCGTCCGCTCCTCGTCGGTCCCGGCGTCCGGGCTGTCGTCCCTTTGGATCGGTGAATCGGCTCCCATACCCGGTGGTAGCTGCGGTCGGAACATAAGCTGCGCGACGACGGCAGGAAACTCACTCCTCGAGGCTGGGATGGGTGACCTGCTCGCCGGGATGGGGTTCGGCGAAGCGGTCGCGCAGCACGTCGAGGGAGCGTGCCTCGCGGCCACGGTCAGTGAAGTATCCCTCGGGCGCGACCCAGTCGTGATAGAACGGGCGGTCGTCGTCCTCCAGTAGCGTGACCGCGACCTCGGCGCCATGGCCGGCGCAGACGACGGCCTGGTGGGGTTTTTCGGCCAACCGGCCCGCCGCGTACAGTCCCTCGACTCTCGTCCGTCCCGGCTCGTCCGTGTCGACGATACCGACGCCCCCGACCGTGTCGACGCCGAAGCCGTCCTTGAGACGCTCGACCCTGTCGACCGTCGCCTGGACCTGTTCGCAACCCGCCGTTTCGGCCTGCTCGCCCATCAGCGCCAGCAACTGGCGCGGGTTGACACCCGCGGGGAACCCGGGGAAGTTCTCGACGTGGGCATTCCGACGGAGGATCGACTCGCCGGCGATGCCCCCGCCGACGACGACAACATCGTGCCGGTCAATCCCGGGCATGGGACATCAGGCCTCGTTCGGGGCACTGGCCCCGTCCCTGGCGTCGCTCTCCTCTGCCAGCCGCCGGAACGCGTCAGCGATCGCTCGCTTTGCAACGGCACCCTGCGTGGTCCAGTGGTGGGCGTAGTCGAGCATGTCGTCGTAGATGTCGGGTTTGCAGCCGGCAGCCTTCGGATGGCCGCCACCGTTGACCTGTGCCGCCACCTCGTGACAGCGCTCGAACGCGTCGGTCCCGCGGATCGACGCTGAGCCGGCCGGTTTCACGACGACCGCGGCGTCGCTCCCCTCCTGGCGGAGTGCCTCGGCCACCTCGTTCTGTGAACAGCGGCCGTACGTGATACCGACGGTCCAGGGGCCGATGTCGCGCAGCTCCGCCCGCTCGACCGCCTTCTCGATCAGGGCCTCCTTCTCGACGCGCTTCTCGGCGAGTAGCTCCGTTGCTTCGGGCGGGAGGTCGGCGCCGTGTTCCCGGACCGTCCCGATGTACGTCTCCGGTTCCACCCAGTGGGCGTAATCGGCGAGGTCGTCCGAGCGCTCGTCCTCGCGTATCCAGAGGTCGTGGTCGCGCGTGACGGCGGCGAGGTCGGCGTATCGCCCGTCGAACGCGTGGTCGAGTTCCGCGAGCGCGACGTCGGCGGTACAGACCTCGTCGGAATCACCGACGACGAGGTCGACGCCCGCCGCGTGCACCCGGTCGCGCAGCGCGTCGTCCCACTGGTGGTGGTCGTACCACGCCACGCGCCCGGCAGTGTCGACAAGGTCCGAAAGCGCCGTGAGGTCCGCCTCGCTGTCCGGGCAGAGGTCACCGACAAACACCTCGACGCCCGGCTCCCCGTGGGCGGCGACCCACGCCAGGGCCTGGTCGAGTTCGTGCGGTCCCGTCGGGAGAAGCGTTCCCTCCCCACGGGCAACACGGACGAGTGTCGCCACGGCGAGTCCGTCCGCATCCGGGTCGGCCACGACGACGACGTCCGCGCCGTCGAGTCGTTCTGCAGCCTCGCGTTCGGCCTGTTCCTGTTCGAACGAGTCCGGGTGGAAGAATCCCTCGCCCGGGAGGACCGACTTCCGCTCGAGCGAGAGCCGGTCGTCGTCGATGAGCCGGTCGTCCATACCCCTTTCACCGGCCCGACGAGCATAAGACCGCGGGTTCGGCTGGCCTCGACACCACGCACCGCGGGGAAGTGTCGCGACCGGAACAACCGGCACGGGCCCCGAGGCAGTCGTATCGAGCATCGCCAGGTCGTGCGGTCGACCCGGGACACAGTCACACCACTCACTATGAGACCGTGTGAAACTTATTGCTCGGGCTGGCATACTCCGTGTATGAAGAGAACGAATACAGTCGATGCTAAGCCAACCAGGGGGACAGCGAGTGTCACCCGATCGCTCGCTGATTCGCTCGGCGTCGGGGGGTTCCAGTGGATCTACTTCGAGGTCGAGCCCGGCGAGACGTTTTCTGTTTGTTATCACGCACACCCGGACGAGGAGGAAATCTTTTACGTGTTAGACGGGAGAGCAACGTTCGAGACCGAGGACGGCGAAATCTATATCGAATCAGGCGAAGCCGTCCGTTTCGAGCCGGGCGAGTTCCAGCACGGTTTCAACGAAACCGAAGAGCCCGTTATCGCCCTGGCGTTTTCTGCCCCCAGGGATCGGGAAATCGGAGGGGTGATAGAGTGCCCCGAGTGTGGCAAACGGGACCATCCTCGAAAGGAGACGAGCGACGACGGGAACGTGACGATTATCGTGTGTAACGCGTGCGGGAGTGAAGTCAACAGGAAGGATTGACGACGCCGATCGGTGTTTTCCCGGAGATTCCATCCCTCGCGTCCCGGATGACAGTCGGTAGTTACGACGACCCGTCCTCGTCGTCGAGTTGTCGGACAGTCAGAACGGGCATCGGCGCGCGCCGGACGACAGCTTCCGCGACGCTCCCGAGCAGGAAGGCGTGGTCGCCGTGCCGGCCACGCGTTCCCATCGCGACGAGGTCCGCACCGACCTCGGCTGCGTACCCGATGATTTCGGTCGCCGGCTTGCCCCGCCGGACCGCCGTCTCGACGGTCCCGTCCCTGGTCTCGACGTACGCGAGCGCGTCCTCGCCGGCGGTCCGGAGCGCCGTCTCGAGGTCGTCCTGAATCTCGTCCGGCGACCCCCTGATATCCTGCTCGTCGACGACATACAGCGCGTGGACGGCGGCGTCGAACCGGTCGGCAAGGTCGAGCGCCGCCCGGACCCCACGCTCCGAGCTTGCCGAGCCGTCCGTCGCGATGACCACCGTCTCGAACATATCCACAGGTCCGTCGGGAAGATAATAAAGCTGCGCGGTTTCACGCCGCCACGACCCGCCCGCTCGTCAC
>JAZKTU010000127.1:0-8682 GCA_036625385.1 Halovenus sp.
CCCCGTCGAGGTGGACGGTCATCATCGGCGTGTCCGGCTCCTTCCGGGCGTCGACGAGTTCGATGAGGCGTGGCAGCCCCTGGGTCACGTCGATCTCCGCGACACCCGCGTAGTGGAACGTGTTCATCGTGTTGTGCGTCACGACACCCTGTGCCGTCGTGAACGTCTCCAGGCCCTCGACCGAGAAGTCGTAGACATACTCGTGGTCAGGTTCGATGGTGTCGATGGACTCGATACGTTCCCATATCACGTCACCCCGAACCGCACGTTCGAGTCCATCCAATTCTTCCGGTCGGTTTTCTGCCCGTTTCTCGATCTCTTCGATTAGTCGTGTGAGACGGTTGCGACCGATACGCTGGCGGTTGTGTGCGCTGTTGACCTGCCGTGATGGGATTCCGGCTTCGCTGGCCGCTCGTTTCAGCGCGTCACCGAAGTTTGGTATTTGGTCTACACTATCGGGACCGTCGGGGTCGATATTCGCCGTGAGTGTCTCAAGTTCGTCGCCACGTTTACCGACCATTCCGATGTAGTCGTTGAATCGGCGGACGTGCTTGCTCGGGATACGGAGCACGTGGGACTCGCCCCGCTTGCTCCGGGTCGCATACACGTTTTCCCGTGCAAGCAGCAGTGCGATCCCCTCGCTGAGACGCTCAGACGTCGAACTGGCGCGAACTCTTCGCTTTGCGACGTTCCCGTCACCGCTGAAGTATCCCGAGAGGAGCCCACGGACGAATTCGTCGCTGGCACCGAACGCGAAGTCCGGAACTGCCTTCGTTTCGGAGTCGAGGCAGGCGGTCTGTACGAAGTCCGCGAGAACCTTGCCGTTGACACGGATGTCGTACCCCTCTGCGAACCCGCTGTCGTTTCCGTACTCGTTGACTGTGAGGTCGAACCGGTCCGCAAATTTCCGAATATGAGACTGGAATGTGTCGTCGACGTTCGAGATGGAGACGTAGTACTCGGTGACCGACCCCTCTGCGAGGAAGGCCCCGAGGAAAAACCCAGTTTCCTCGTCGAGCGGAAATCTCTCCGGGAGACCGACGGTCCCCTGTCGGGGATACACCGACTCGTCGTCGATTTCACCGGCTTCGAGTGCGTCACGCTTGTTTCGAAGTTGGTCCTCCCCACCGGGAACAGTGGCCGTCCCACCGTCCGTGAGCGCCGACGTGTACCAGTACTCGTCCGACGGGAGGAACTGCTTGATATCGATAGCGTCGAGACCTTCCTGGACGTCGAACGAACCGACAACAGGAAGCCACTCATCCGTTTCGAGTTCCTCACCGGTGACAGGAACGATTTCGTTATCCCGGCGCGTTACGAACGAATGAGATTTCGTTGCCCGAATCGAGCGGCCGGATTCGAGCTCGAACTCGAGGAGTTCGTCGGGTGCGGCGTGTCGACTGACCTCCTCGACCGGTTTCCACTCGACCCTTTCGTCGGCGCGCAGTGAGAGGACTTCGAGGTCTTCGGGTGCGCGTGCCACTTCGTGACTGTCTAGGTCCTGGGTTTCCCGGACGTGACACAACCCGTCGACGAGCGGTCCGATTTCGGTCACGTCGGTTTCGTCACCGCGGCGGACGATGACACGCTCGTCGGCCGAAACACTCATCTGCGTGCCGGGTTCGCCGATACTCTGTGCGCTGACGGTTCCGACGGGGTCGAGGGGGTCGACCCGGGACTCCTTGTACCGGGCTTCGGTCGCCTGCACGATTTCGTCGGCTTCCTCGACGGTCACGGTTCGCTCTTCGAGCGTGCTGTACACCTCGTTTTTGAGGCGTCGCGGGAGGTCGGTATCCTCGACGATGGCCTCGATGTCTGTGGAGACGTCGTACTCTGTCATGGTTCAGTCGTCACTCTGTGCCAGCCACCACTCGTCGGCGTGCTCCGAGAGGTTGGTCGGCTCGGCTTTCTTACCCAGGAACTCCTGTTTCTCGCTTGCGTCCTCGAACTCGCTGTCGAGGACGCGGTCGGCGATGCTGTCGACGTCGACGACCGGCCCCTCCTCGGCGCTCGACACCTCCACGGGTGAGGTACCGTCCTCACCGAACTCGAACTGGACGACGGTGTCGGAGGTGTCCCGGACGGTCCCGTCGTACTGAGTTTCCAGTTCCGAGAGCGCGTTGATGAGCCGGCGCTGCAGGTAACCCGACTTCGAGGTCCGGACCGCCGTGTCGACGAGCCCCTCGCGGCCACCCATCGCGTGGAAGAAAAACTCCTTGGGCTCGAGTCCCTCGCGGTAGGAGTGTTTCACGAAGCCGTGGGCGTCGGCCGAGAGGTCGTGCTCCTCGAAGTGGCTGAGCGTCCGGTTCTCGTAACCGCGGTTGATGCGCTCGCCGCGGACCGCCTGCTGGCCGACACAGCCGGCCATCTGCGTGAGGTTCAGCATCGACCCACGCGCGCCGGATTCGGCCATGATGACCGCCGGGTTGTCGTCGTCGAAGTGGTCCTCGGCGATGTCGCCTGCCGAGTCGCGCGCCTGGCCGAGCGTCTGCATGATCTTCATCTCGAGTGTCTCGTCGACGGTCCGACCCGGGAGTGACTCGAGTTCGCCGCGCTCGTACGTCTCGATGAGCTCCTCGACGCGCTCGTTGGCGTTCTCGATCGCCTCGTCGACCTGTGCGGCTGCCGCCGGTGGGATCGACTCGTCGTCGATGCTGATCGAGAAACCAAAGTGCATGATGGTCCGGACCGCGAGCGAGGACACCTCGTTGATGAAGATGCGACCGCGGGTCCGGGAGTACGCCTTCGCGATCTCGTCGACGATCTCGCCGCCGAAGGCGCCGACGGCGTCCTCGTCGATGGTTCCCTCGATCAGTTCCCCGTCCTCGATGACGACCTCGTCGCCCGCCGAGGAGGTAAAGGAGAGACTCAGGTCGTCGGGCAGCAACTCCGAGAAGAGTGTCCGCCCGGTCCAGTAGGCCTCGCCGTCGTCCGACGAGCCTGCGCTCGCGCGGACCCCGTCCGGCTCGGGCAGTTCGTCGATACGAGTGGTCCGGAGCAGGTCGAGCGCCTGCGTCTCGTTGAATTGCGGGTTGGTGTTGGTCAGCAGATACGTCCCGGTCACGTGGTCCTGGATCGCTCCGAGGATGTTCTCACCGAAGCGCGGCGAGAGCATCTGCTCCTGGACACGCATCAGGACGCGTGCTTCCGCCCGCGCCTCCTCGTTCTGGAGGGCGTGCATGTTCATCTCGTCTCCGTCGAAGTCGGCATTATACGGAGGGCACACGGTCGTGTTCAGCCGGAACGTCTTGTACGGCATCACGACGACCTCGTGGGCCATGATCGACATGCGGTGCAGCGAGGGCTGACGGTTGAAGATGATGATATCGCCGTCGATGAGGTGGCGGGAGACCTCCCAGCCCGGTTCGACCTTCTCCGAGAGTTCCTCGCAGTTTTTCTCGGTCACCTTCAGACGGCGCCCGTCCGCCCGGGTCACGTAGTTCGCGCCCGGGTGGCCCTCGGGCCCGTTGCGGACGTACCGGCGGGCGTCCTCGAGGTTGCGCTCGTTGACGTTCATCGTCTGGGTCATCTCCGTCGCGACCCGCTCGGGGACGCCGACTTCGTTCAACGAGAGTGTCGGGTCGGGTGAGATGACTGTCCGGGCCGAGAAGTTCACGCGTTTGCCCGACAGCGACCCGCGGAACCGCCCCTCCTTGCCTTTCAGGCGCTGCGAGAGTGTCTTCAGCGGCCGGCCGGAGCGGTGACGGGCCGGCGGTGTTCCCGAGATCTCGTTGTCCATGAACGTCGTCACGTGGTACTGTAGCAGTTCCCAGAGGTCCTCGATGATGAGCTGGGGTGCACCCGCTTCCCGGTTCTCCATGAACCGCTGGTTGATCCGGATGATATCCACGAGCTTGTGGGTGAGGTCGTCCTCCGAGCGCTGGCCATTGTCGAGCGTGATGGAGGGCCGTGCGGTCACCGGCGGCACCGGAAGCACGGTCAGAACCATCCACTCGGGTCGCGAGCGCTCGGGGTTGATCCCCAGGACTTCGATGTCTTCGCCCGGGATCGCCTCGAACCAGTCCCGGATATCGGAGGGCATCAGCTTGTTCATGTCCTCCTCGGTCAGGTCGACGCCGAGCGCCGACTCGATGGCTGCCCGGTCCTCCTTGCGCGGGCGGAAGTCGCCCGAGAGAATCTCCTGAACCCGGCCGGCGTCGATGCCCGTCTTCTCTGCGAGTTCCGTCGGCGTCACCCGGTCGCTGTTCTCGCCGGGTTCCATCGCCCGCGCGATGCGGTCCGAGTAGTCCGCCGCGAGGACCTGCTGGACCTCGTAGTAGGTCGTGGGTTTCTCGTGCTGGATATCGAACTGCTGTTCCCCGCAGTGGGGACAGCGATCCTTCTTTCGCGCCTGCCGGATCGCGTCTTTGGTCACGTCGTTGAGGTCCCGACCGAGGTCACGCGTCCGGTCGAGTTGCTCGCGGAACTCGTCTTTCTCCTCCTCGGTGAGACACAGCCGGGAACACTCCCGGCAGGTTCCCCGCAGGAGCCGCCGGATGAGTTTGTTGAAGCCGACGTGGATGACCGGCGCGGCCAGTTCGATGTGCCCGAAATGGCCGTTGCACGACCCGGAGTGTTTGCCACAGGTCTTGCACTCGAGTCCGGGATCGATAACACCCAGCCGCGGGTCCATCAGTCCCATGTCGATGGGGAAGCCGTCGTCGTCGTACGTGTCGGCCGTGATGATCTTCGTGGCACTCATCTCCCGATACTCCTCCGGATCCATCAACCCGAAGGAGATGTTGCCGATCGTCTTGGGTGCGTGTTGGCTCATACTGCGTCCTCCAGTTCGATCCGCGGTGCGATGCCAAGCGCCTTCATCTCGTCGAGCAGGAGTTTGAAGGCGTAGGACATCTCCACCTCGTGGATGTTGGTTTC
This sequence comes from Halovenus sp., assembly GCA_036625385.1. GTDB lineage: Archaea > Halobacteriota > Halobacteria > Halobacteriales > Haloarculaceae > Halovenus. The sequence continues at coordinate 4,879 of JAZKTU010000127.1, forward strand.
TTCCTCACAGTTCGGACAGTAGACGCGCCGTTGCTCGACGTTCTCGACGGCGGCCATCCCACACTCCGCACAGACGTTTATCCACTCGCGGTCGGACTCGTCGAGCAGTCGCTCTTTGAGCGTCATGGCCGCGCCGTGGCCGATGAACACGTCCCGTTCCATCTCTCCGATACGCAGGCCGCCTTCCCGTGCTCGTCCCTCCGTCGGCTGGCGGGTCAGAACCTGTACCGGGCCCCGCGAACGGGCGTGAATCTTGTTCGACACCATGTGGTACAGCTTCTGGTAGAAGATGGTGCCGACGAAGATCTCCGCCTCGATCTTCTCGCCGGTGACACCCGAGTACATGACCTCCTTGCCGCTCGATTTGAACCCGTGTTCCTCGAGCGACCCCCGGAGTTCGTCCTCGTCCTCACCGGTGAAGGGTGTCCCGTCGACGCGTCGGCCTTCCAGCGAACCGACCTTGCCGCCGATCATCTCCAGAATGTGGCCCACGGTCATCCGCGAGGGCAGCGCGTGTGGGTTCAGGATCAGGTCCGGCACGACTCCCTCCTCGGTAAAGGGCATGTCCTCCTGTGGGGCGATGTGGCCGACAACCCCCTTCTGGCCGTGTCGGGAGGCGAACTTGTCGCCCAGCTCCGGGATGCGCTCGTCACGCACCGAGACCTTCGAGAGCTTCGAGCCGTCCTCGCCCTCCATCAGGGTGACGGTGTCGACGATTCCCGACTCGCCGCTGCGCATCGTGACACTCGTCTCGCGGCGTTTCTGTGGCGAGAGCCCACCCATGTCGTCGGGCTCCTCGAGGAATCGCGGCGGCGAGGTCTTCCCGAGCAGGACGGCGTTCTCGCCGACCCTGGTCTCCGGGTTGACGAGGCCGTCCTCGTCGAGGTGGGTGTAGGCCTCCTCGCCGCGTGCGCCCCGGACCTCGTCGTCCGGGATCTCGAAGCGGTCCTCCTGCCCGCCCGGGTACCGTCGCTCCTCACCCTCGTAGGTCCGGAAGAAGTGCGAGCGGGCGAGCGCGCGGTCGACCGACCCCTGGTTCATCACCAGGGCGTCCTCGATGTTGAACCCCTCGTAACTCATGACGGCAACGACGAAGTTCTGTGCCGCCGGCCGGTCGTCGTACCCGATCTGTTCGGTCGTCTGTGTCTTGACCATCGACAGTTGCGGGTAGTGCAGCAGGTGCTGGCGCGTGTCCGGCCGGATCCGGTAGTTGGCGGAGGGCAACCCCAGCGACTGCTTGATCATCCCCGACCCCATCGTGATTCGTGGCGAGGCGTTGTGCTCGGGATAGGGGATCATCCCCGCGCCGATACCGAACATCAGCTGTGGGTCGATTTCGAGGTGGGTGTGGTCGTCGGTCAGCTCCGACTCCTCGACAGCGACGTAGATGTCGCCCTCCTCCTCGGCGTCGATAAACTCGACGTAGCCGCGTTCGACCAGGTCCTGAAACTCGACCTCGCCGGCGGCAAGCGCGTCGACCTCGTCGTCGGAGATGAGCGGTTCGCCGTTCTCGACGACGAGCAGCGGCCGCCGGGCGCGGCCGGCGTCGGCGTTGACGATGACTTCGCTCGTGCGTTCGTTTACCGAGACGTTGACCATCTCGCTGACGTCGCCGCGTCGCCGTGCGTCCCGAATCTGATCTGCGAGCTGTTCCGGGTCTGGGTGTGTCCCGACCAGACTCCCGTTGACGTAGACTTTGGCTTCTCGTCCCTGACTCATACTAATCGGAGGGCTGTTCGACACTCTCGATGCCGGGGATGCCCTGGACTCCCATCTGTGCGAGTTCCTGCTTCAGCTCCTGTTCGTCATCGACGTTCTGTGACAGCTCCATCGCCTGCGCGAAGTTTTTCACCAGGCCACAGTTCGGTCCCTCCGGCGTCTCGGACGGACAGATCCGACCCCACTGGGTCGCGTGCAGGTCCCGCGCCTCGAAGTGTGGCTGGGAGCGGCTGAGCGGCGACCGGAGCCGCCGGAGATGGCTGAGGACCCCCATGTAGTCCGTCCGGTCGACCAGCTGTGAGACGCCCGACCGGCCGCCGACCCAGTTGCCCGTCGCGATCGGGTGTTCGAGGCGTTCGGTCAGCACGTCCGAGCGCACGACCGTCGACACCGAGAGCTGTCGGTTGCGCATGTTCGCCCGTTCGAGCTGGTATTTTACGTCCCGGGCGAGCTTGTTCAGCGCCGTCCGGAACAGGTCTTTCATCAGGTCGCCCGAGACCTTCAGGCGCTTGTTGGCGTAGTGGTCCTTGTCGTCGGGTTCACGCCGTTCGAGTGCCAGCTCGAAACACGCCTCGGCCATCCGACAGAGGTAGTACGCCTTGTTGATCCTGACGTCCTCCTCCTCCACGCCTTCCTCGTGGAGATGTGGCAACAGGTAGCGGTCGATGACGTAGTTTGCCCGCTTGAGCTGGTAGTTTTTCCCCTGGCCGCTTGCGACACGCTTGCCCAGCGCCTCGATGGCTCCCTCGGTCGTCTGGACCCCGGCTTCCTCCAGGTTCTCGAGCATGAACTTCACGATCTCCGGGTCGTCGCTGACCCGGTGGACGATCTCCTCGTCCGACTCGAGCCCGAGCGCCCGAACGAGTGTCACGAAGTCGACACTCCCCGACACCGAGGGAAACGAGACTTCGAGCAGGCCGTCGCGGGTCCGCTCGACGAGCACGAGCGCCCGGTAACCACGGCGCTGTGAGAACGTCTTCGCGACTTCGATGGTGTCACCGTACTTCGTGTCCGTCTCCGCCAGGATCTTGTTCGGCGCGAGGTCCTCGCTCGTCATCAGCACCCGCTCGGAGCCGTTGACGATGAAGTAGCCGCCAGGGTCTGCGGGGTCCTCGCCGATGTCGATGAGCTCCTCGTCGGTGAAGTTCGCGATGTTACACTTGTTCGACCCGACCATGATCGGCATCCGACCGATCTTGGTTTCGGTCTGGTCGACGACACGTTCTTCCTCCTCCTCGCCGCCTTTCACGACGGCCATCTCCATGAACACCGGCGCGGAGTAGGTGATGTTCCGGAGCCGTGCCTCCTGCGGGTAGAGCAGTTCCTCGCTCCCGTCGGCCTCGCGGACGCGGGGTGTGACGACCCTGACATCGCCCAACTCGACGAAGACCGGTTCCTCGCCTTCCTTGTCGCCGATGTCCGTGTCGATCGTCGCCTTCTCGTCGACGACCTCCTGCATCCCCCTGTCGAGGAACGCGTTGAACGATCGGAAGTGGTGTTCTGCGAGCCGTTCGCGTGAAAAATACTCCCGTGAGATGTCGCGTTTGTCTTCGATGTCCATTATTCTACCACCAGTCGGTACACCACGGCCGTGTCCGTGGTTCGTGATTCCCGAACGATTCTGACGACGTCTCCCGGGTCCGCCTTGTCCGGGAGCGCCGGATCCTTGCGCTTGATTTTCGGCAGGTCGGTCTTTTTGATGTTGTACTCCTCGAGCACGTCCTCGAGTTCCGTGTTGTCGAGGACGGTGTGGTCAGGTACGAGTTCGTGGGTGCTTACATCTACCATGTGTGGCTTGCCGGCTGAGAAGCTGGTCGAGATACTACAGAATCTTATTGTAGGCGGGCATTTAATCCTTACCAAATCCCGCCGAGCACCGCTATCCGACCCCAGCCGCTCCGGAGTTGCCACGCGTGGTGAACACGAACGCGTAGCGATATACTTGACCGTTTACAGCGCGGGATAAAATAACTTGTGTGCCCGGGTCCGATTGGAAAGTCTTAATACCGGAACCGGGGTACCATGGAGTGCAAGCCCGGGTGGTGTAGTGGCCCATCATACGACCCTGTCACGGTCGTGACGCGG
>JAZKTU010000014.1:0-34820 GCA_036625385.1 Halovenus sp.
TGTTTGCGGGTGCGGTCGCGGTTGTCAGTACCGAACTTTGTGAGGTACTGAACCTCCATTGTGTTACTCCCCAGTCTGTTCTCGCGGAGCCACTGATCGGCCAGACCCCGCTGTAAAAGCTGATGATCTGTGCCTGCCCGGCACACATCTCGCGAGTCGGCGGGTGAACCGACAGCTCCCGGGGGGCGGTGCCGAAACCACTCAGAACCGTCCGTATGAGTGGGTCTCGCCCGTCACCGCCGTCCGTGTCGAAAGGTGTTAATGGCCTCCCGGGCCAGGATTGGGTATGGCCGCAGGTAGCACGGGGGTCGTCGTCGCAGCGATGTTTGCAAACGGGGGGATCGCCGTGCTGAAGTTTCTCGGATTTCTGCTGACCGGCAGCCCGTCGATGCTCGCAGAGACGTACCACTCGATCTCGGATACTGGCAACCAGGTCTTGCTCCTGATCGGCATCAAATACAGTAAACGGGACCCGTCGCAGGTGCATCCTTTCGGCTACGGGAAGGCACAGTTTTTCTTCGCGTTCCTGGTCTCCGTGCTGTTGTTCGGGGTTGCGGGCTGGGAGAGTCTCAAGCACGGTATCTCCGAACTGCGGGCCGGCGGACACGAGCTGGAGGCCGGGGAAGCCCAGTTTCTCGGGTTTACCGTCGACATCCCGCTCCCGGTGGACGCGTTCTGGGTCGCCGTCGTCATTCTGTTCGGTGCGATCGTCTTCGAGACGTACGCGTTCGTGAAAGCCCGAAAGGAGTTGCGGCGACAGATGGACACCTACGGCTGGTCGGGGTACCGCGAGACGTTCGAGCGGACAAGTGACATCACGACGCTGACAGCCTTTACCGAGGACACTGTTGCGCTGGTCGGGCTCGTGGTTGCACTCGTCGGTCTCACTGTCACACGCCTGACGGGCAATCCGGCGTACGACGCCACCGGTGCCGTCGTCATCGGTATCTTGCTGATGGTGTTCGCGCTGTTGCTCGCGCTCGAAAACAAGCGGCTCCTCCTCGGGGAGAGCCTGACCGAGAGTGTCGAGGCGGAGCTACGGGAAGCCATCAGGGCCCACGACGGGGTGACCAACGTCGACGGACTCCGGACGATGTTCATCGGCACCGGTCGGGTGCTCGTGACGGCCGATGTGAGCTTCGATCCCGAACTCGTCACCCACGACCTGGACGAGGACGTCACCCAGATCGAAAACAGACTCAAGGCCGTTGACGACCGGGTCAAGATGGTGTACATCGAAGCCGAACTCTGACGCCGTGCCAGAGTCAGGGGGCCGACCGGGTCCCCACCCTCCGTGACTGCCCGGCTACGATCGATCACGACCTCCCGTGACCGCGAGGGGTCGCGGCTCCTACGACAGACGGTCGAGTATCGCTGCCGCCGTCTCGCGGTCGGGACCCGGGTCGCGTTCCGGGTCGGAGGGGTCGGCGACAGCCTGTTCGATCGCCGTCTCGACGCTGATCGGGTCCCACCCAAGTCCGGCGAGTTTCTCAGTCGAGAGGATGTGGGGAGTAGGGGTGTAAAGCGGAAACGTCGCAGCCGAAAGGTCGCCAAGTTCGCGCTCGCTGGCGTAGACTTGCTCGACGGTCGTTCCGACCGCGTCGGCGATACCGTCCACGAGGTCACCCAGCGCCAGCAGTTGCCTGTCGCCGACGTTGTAGGCCTCGCCGGCGCACCCAGCCTCGGCGACGGTCACGATGGCGCGGGCGACGTTCTCCACGGCAACGAGGTGGTGAATGTTGGTACCGTCTCCCGGAACCAGGACACGGTCGTACTCGCGGACGCGCTCGACCCAGTATGCGAACCGGCCGGTGTAGTCGTAGGGCCCCGTGACGATCGTCGGGCGGACGCTCATCGCTTCGACACCGTTCGTGGCTGCCTCGAACACTTTCCGGTCACCCTCGGCTTTCCGGGCCCCGTAGGTGTCGTGGCTGTCGTCGACAGCCTCCTCGTCCGAACAGGGGACGAGGGGCGTCTCCCCCTCGCGTTTCGGGATGACGTCCGGGCCGTACGCGCTGCCCGAGGAGACGTAGACGTAGGCGTCGACGTCGCTGAACACCCGCGTGGCCATCTCTACCTCCCCCGGATAGTAGGCGACGCAGTCGACGACGATGTCGGGTTCGACGGCTTCGCGGGCCGCCTCGAGCGCGGCGCTGCTCTGCCGGTCACCCTCGACGTGGCTGACACCCTCACGGTCGGCAAAGGGGTTGTCGTGTTTCCCTCGATTGAAAATGGTTACGTCGTAGTCGTTCGCGAGCAGTCTGGTGACGAGACGGCGACCGAGAAATCGTGTGCCACCGATGACCAGTGCACGGTCCATGGCTACCTTTCGTCCACCCACCTGAAAACTGCGACGGGTTCGGGACGAGTATCCGAACCGGCCCGTCTCGTACGACCGGCTGTAACAGGTTGAAAGAATCCGACACCCCGGGGTGTCGAATATCGGTACGAACGTCCGGCCGGCAGTATCAGTCCGCGCCGCTTTGCATGGTCGGCGTCGGTTCGCCGGCCTCGAGCGTCGCGGACGACGGCGGTTCAGTCCGGACGTCGTCTTCCGGTCGCTCGGCGATGACACCCGCGTAGGCGTCGGGCATGATACGCGTGAAGTTTTCGATTTCGGTCTCCCAGTCGGCGAGCAGTTCCGCCGCCCGGTCCGAACCGGTGTAAGCGGCGTGGTTCTCGACGAGGCGGCTGAGCATCTCCCGGTCCTTCTCCTCGAGAGTGTCGGACAGGGAAACCATCCCGGTGTTCGCGCGGTCCTCGAACGTCCCGTCCCTGTCGTACACGTACGCGACGCCGCCACTCATCCCGGCGGCGAAGTTCTTGCCGGTCTCGCCCAGTATGGCGATCGCGCCGCCAGTCATGTACTCACAGCCGTGGTCGCCGACTGCCTCGATGACGCCCTTGACACCGGAGTTTCGCACAGCGAAGCGCTCGCCCGCGACACCGTTGACGTAACACTCGCCCTGGGTTGCACCGTAGAGCGCGACGTTGCCCGTAATGATGTTCTCGTTTGCCTCGTAGCCAGCGCTTTCCGGCGTCCGAACGACGAGTTTGCCACCCGAGAGACCCTTCCCGAGGTAGTCGTTGGCGCTGCCGACGAGGTCCATCGTGACGCCATCCTGGAGGAAGGCACCGAAACTCTGCCCGGCGGTGCCGTCGAACCTGATGGTGATCGTATCCTCGGGGAGCCCGTCGACCCCGTACTCCTGTGAGATGCGGTTCGAGAGTGTCGCCCCGACCGTCCGGTCGGTGTTGTCAATCGTCCCGTCGATCGTCACCGGTTCGCCCCGGTCGAGCGCTGGCAGGGACTTCTCGATGAGTTCCCAGTCGAGTTGCTCGTCGATCTCGTGGGGCTGCTCCTGGGTTTTGTACCGGTCGACGCCCTCGGGGGCATCCGGTTCGGCGAGCAGCGAGGAGAGGTCGAGTTGCTTCGCCTTCTCCTGGGTGACGTCAGTGCGCTGCTCGAGAAGGTCGACCTGGCCGATCATCTCCTCGACCGAGGTAAAGCCCAGTTCCGCCATGATCTCCCGGAGTTCCTGGGCGATGAAGGTCATATAGTTGATGACGTGTTGGGGTTCGCCGGGGAACCGCTCGCGGAGTTTCTCGTTTTGCGTGGCGACGCCGACCGGACAGGTGTTCTCGTGACACTGCCGGGCCATCACACAGCCGGAAGTGACCATCGAGGCCGTCCCGAAGGTGTATCCCTCGGCGCCGAGCAGTGCGGCGACCGCAACGTCACGCCCGGTTTTCATCCCGCCGTCGGTCGTCACGCGGATACGGTCGCGCAACCCCGTCGACCGCAGCATCTGGTTGGCCTCCGAGACGCCAAGCTCCCACGGGACACCCGCGTTCTTGATGCTCGTCTTCGGGGATGCACCCGTGCCGCCGTTGTCGCCCGAAATGTGGACGACGTCGGCGTTTGCCTTCGCGACGCCGGCGGCGATGATGCCGACGCCCGCCTCGGCGACGAGTTTCACGTTGACGTCCGCGTCGGGGTTAGCGGCCTTGAGATCCGAGATGAGCTGTTTGAGGTCTTCGATAGAGTAGATGTCGTGCAGGGGTGGTGGGGAGATGAGCCCCACACCAGGGACGGAGTAGCGGACGTGGGCGATCATCTCGTTGACTTTCTTGCCGGGCAAGTGGCCTCCTTCGCCCGGCTTCGACCCCTGTGCCATCTTGATCTGGAGCTCTTCAGCGGAGGAGACATACGTCGATGTGACACCGAACCGGCCGGACGCGACCTGCTTTGTCACGCACTCTTTTTCCGTGTCGAACCGTTCCGGTGGCTCGCCGCCCTCACCGGTGTTGGCCGTCGCTCCGATACGGTTCATCGCGATGGCGTTGTTCTCGTGCATCTCCGGCGAGAGCGATCCAAGCGACATCGCCGCTGTCTCGAAGCGACAGACGATGTCCTCGATGGGTTCGACGTCTTCGAGCGGGACGGACTCGCGACCCTCGTCGTCGAACTCGAGCAGGCCACGGAGCGTCTGTAACTGCTCTTGCTGGTCGTTGATGAGTTCCGCAAACTCCTGGTACTGCTCGTAATCACCGAGGCGGACCGCCTGCTGGAGTGCCCCGACCGTGTTGGGGTTCCACTGGTGGTGGATACCTCCCGTCCGGTTCTCGTACTCGCCGACCCGTTCCATCTCCGGGTCCTCGCTCCAGCCGACACTGTGGCGTTTCAGGAGGTCCGATTCGACCTCCTCGATACCGATGCCTTCCGTCCGGTTCTCCGTCCCCTCGAAGTACTCCGCGACGAAATCCGAGGAGAGGCCAACGGCCTCGAATATCTGCGCGCCCTGATAACTCTCGACGGTGGAGATGCCCATCTTCGCCATCGTCTTCAGCAGGCCGTCCTCGACGGCGTTGACGTAGGCGTCGATAGCCAGTGCGGGGTCGGCACCGTCCGGGCCGGCGACCAGGTCAGTGATCGTCTGGTAGGCGATGTACGGGTTGACCGCACCTGCGCCGTAGCCGATGAGCGTCGCGAAATGGTGGACTGCACGGGGGTCACCGGACTCGAGGACGAGCCCGATGTGGTTTCGCATCCCGTTCCTGACGAGGTGGTGGTGGACGCCACCGACGGCCAGCAGCGAGGGAATCGCCACGCGGTCCGGGCCCGCACGACGATCCGATAGTACCACGATATCGAACTCCCCGGCGGCGTCGGCGGCTGTCTCGCGCGCAGCCTCGACAGCCGTTTCCAGGTCGGACTCGTCCGGGTCGTAGGTGATGTCCACGACAGCTGTCGACATCCCGTTCTCGTCGAGTGCTTTGATCTGTTCGAGTTCCTCGTCGGTCAGTATCGGCGAGTCCACTACGAGCTGGCGTGCGTGTGCCGCCGACTCGTCGACCAGATTCCGCTGGTGTCCCAGGCGTGTCTCCAGGCTCGTGACGAGCTCCTCGCGGATGTAATCGAGGGGTGGGTTCGAGACCTGCGCAAACAGCTGTTTGAAGTACGTAAACAGCGGCCGGTTGTACTGTGAGAGGACTGATAGCGGCGTGTCGTCGCCCATCGAACCGACCGGGTCTTTGCCCTTCTCCGCCATCGGTTCGAGCAGGTGGTCGACCTCGTCGTAGGTGTAGCCGTACATCGCCTGGTGCGCGCGGAGCGTGTCGATTTCGTTCCTGGGCAGGTTGTCCGTCCTCTCGGTGACGTCGTCGAGTCGCACCTGTTCCTGGTCGACCCACTCGCCGTATTTCGGGTCGCTGATCTCCTCGAACACTTCCTCGTCGGGAACAACACGTCCCTCGATCGGGTCGGCGAGGAAACACTGGCCGGGCTGGAGACGCCCGCGTTCGCGGATTTCCGACTCGTCGTAATCGAGTGCACCGACTTCCGAGGACATGACCAGCGTGTTGTCCTCGAGAACGTCATACCGGCAGGGACGAAGGCCGTTCCTGTCGAGGACAGCACCGATCCGCTCCCCGTCGGTGGCCGCGACGAGCGCGGGCCCGTCCCACGGTTCGACCAGCGAGGCGTGGAAGTCATAGAAGTCCCGCCGGTCACCTTCGACGTTGTTCGCATCGCCACGCCACGCTTCGGGGATGAGCGTCCGCAGTGCGTGGGGTAGTGACCTGTCGGTCTCCATCAGGAGCTCGAGCGCGTTGTCGACACTCGCCGTGTCTGACTGCTCGGGGTCGTCGATGATGGGCTTGATCTTCTCGATGTCGTCGCCGAACTCCTCGTCCTCGATGTTGGTTTCGCGGGCCCGCATCCAGTTGATGTTCCCCTGGATGGTGTTGAACTCGCCGTTGTGGATGATGTTGCGGTACGGGTGGGCGAGATGCCACGCGCCGAGTGTGTTCGTCGAGAACCGCGCGTGGACCATCGCGAACGTCGACTGCATTCGCTGGTCGCCGAGTTCCGGGAAGTACTCCCGGACCTGGTCGGCCTTGAGCAACCCCTTGTAGACGACCGTTTTGCGGTCGAGAGAGACAATGTAGAACCGCTCGTGACCCGCCGGCTCTTGCCGTTCGACAGTGTTTTCGACCACGCGGCGGCCGATATACAGCGCCCGCTCGAAGGCCTCCTCGGACATCTCCTCGGCGGGTTCGACGAACACCTGCTGGATCGCCGGTTCCGAGTCCAGTGCTGTCTGGCCGAGATCACCGTTGTTCGTCGGGACGGCACGCCACGCGAGCACGTCGAGTCCCTCGGCAGCTAGCTCCTCCTCGACAAGCGCTTTCAGTTCGGCCCGGGCCTGTTCGTCCTGTGGGAGAAACAGGGAACCGACCGCATACTCGCCGGGGTCCGGCAGGTCGGCTGGCACTTCGTCGGCAAAGAACTCGTGAGGGATCTGGATGAGGATACCGGCGCCATCGCCCGTATTCTGTTCGGCACCGGTCGTCCCTCGGTGTTCCATACATTCGACGAGTTCCATCCCGTCGTCGAGTATCTCGTGTGACTCCCCGCCGTCGAGGTCCATGACGACACCGACACCACAATTGGAACGTACATCCGTCGGATCCGCGAGAAGAGCCGCTTCCCCGACCTCGTGTCGCTCAGTCATATCATCCGGTTACAGGTACTGGAAACATATCAGGCTGCCCCTCAAATGTTTCCCGTGTGTTAAACTCAATCATGTTTCTCCCGTACTCCTTATATGTACACTTACGACCTTAAATCCAAAGTGGAGGGTGGCCGTCGATCTCTGCCCGCGGGCCGACCGGCGTTCAGTCACAGCTCCGGACTGTTCCCCTTGCCCCCGTTGGGTCCTGCGAGTCGACGAACGTAGCCCCTGTCTCCCCGTGCTCGTCGTGTCCGGCGGGACGGTCCGTAACGAAATCGAGGATGCCAGTCCATACAGTCCGGCGATGGAACCTGACGTGTTGCACGGACACGAACGGACGCCAGTGTGTCACGGCGGTGGATTCGGACTCTGGTTGTACAAGATCGGGCGGAGCGATCCGGGTCGAGGACAACGAACGCGGCGGAAACACCATCCAGCTCGAACTCCCGCACTGCAACCGACGGGAGTGACACGCGGGCTACAGGTTCCGGGCAGCCGGCAGTATCAGGTATCGAGCGGGACCGGTGCGGTCTCGAACGTGCCTTCGTCGGCCTCGGGGTCGTAGCGTTCGATCGCTTTTCTGACGATCTCGAAAACGCCCGCCTCGTCCCACCGGGCAGTGTTCAGGTGAAGGTCGTAGAACGCCAGTTCCTCGCTGTCGATATCGTAGTAGGACTGATAGCGTCCAGCTTCGCCCACCTCCCGGACACTCATTTCGGCAGTGGTTTCCTCGCGGTCGCTGATTCGCTCCTTGCGGACTTCCTCCGGGGCGTCGAGGTAGATCCGCAGGTCTGCGCGGTCCCCGGCGATCCACCCGGCCAGCCGGGACTCGAGAATGAACGGCTTGTTTGCCGTCCCCCACTCCTCGGCGACCTCACGGAGGTACCGGTCGAGTGCGCGGTCGATCTCGTCGGACTCCTGTGCCTTTGCACTCAGCTGGGTGAGTGTCATCTCCCTTTCTTCCGCCAGATCCCGGAAGATGTCGCCACCCGACACGTACGGACAGTCGATTGCGTCCGATAGCAGTGTGCACAACGATGTTGCACCACAACCTGGCGGTCCGGAGACGGTGATGAACAGGTTCGTCTCGATCGTCGGAAACACGCTAGCTCTCTGGGTCATGCGCGAACGTCAGCCGCCTCAGTGAAAGAAGACGCGGTTCCGGGTCGCGCATGCGCCCGTCGCTCAGCGCGTGACCCTGACGAACGACGACACCACGACCAGTCTGCCGACCTCCGAACGGCTCGAGGGCAGTCGCACCCACAGCCCAGGCCTCGAAGGGCAGACGGTCGGGCAGAGGTGCCAACTTCCTCTCCGGGAACCCGGCGTAATCCATGCCCGACGCATGGACCCGCTCGCCTCTCTCGAACCCTTCGACGTGTTCCCCGACAGCCGCGACGACACCGGTCCCGGGTCGCCATTCGACGGCCCAGTCCCCGCTCGTTCGGTCAGTACGCGGTCTCTACCGATGGGCCTGGTCGCGGTCGTCGAGGATAGGGTCTCTCGCACTCCGGGAAGGCGGGGTCGACAGTCGCCGGACCGCCGTCTGCGGTCCCGCTGGACGGAAGAGACGCGGCGGTCCACGGCCACTGAGGGCCATCTAGACACGACAGTTCGTGGCAGCCGCGATTCCGTCAGTAGTCACCGAGCACGCCGAGTCGCCGTGCTCGCCGTGTTGCGTAGTGAAAGACGAGGTACCCTCCGGCGAGATAGCCGACGGCGACGCCGACGAGCACGGCGAGGTCGCCCGGGCTGAACTGCCAGAGTCGCGTCCCGTCGACCATCGCCCGCTGGAGCAGCGCACTCCCGTGTGCGAGCGGGAGCAGGCGGGTCCACGGGACGTCGAACACCGGGGCGGAGATGAGAACGATGAACCCGAACTGGAGGAGGTTGAGCCAGTTCCCGATCCGTTTGTAAAGCACGGTTATCCCGCCGGCTGCGAACCCGAGTCCCAGCACGGACGTGATCGCCAGTCCCGCGATACTCACGACCGTAATCGGCTCGATCCGGAGGGTCGTGCCCGTGAGGAGGAGCATCACGGTCAGCACGACCGCCGAGGTGAGAAACGTCCGGACGACCTTTGCGATCCCTTTCAGTAACGCGACTGGGGCGAACCCGAAGGGTGTGGTGATGTGGCGTTCGAGGGTCCCCCACTGGACCTCGCTCCCGATATCGTTCGACACTGCGGAGTACGCGCCGACAGACAGCGTCCAGAGAAAGTAGCCGACGATGATACCTTCGAGTGAATCAGTGAGTGCCTGTCCGGCGAGGAGCTGGCCGCCGTAAAACAGCACACCGAAAAAAAACAGCGCGACGACGATTCCACCGATGGCGTTGGCTGGATACCGGACGAAGATGAGAAACTCACGGTAAAGCACGGCCCGCGCGAGGTGGTAGTAGGTCGCCGGGCGGGGCTGTTCGGGCGGCTCCGAGTCCGCAGTCTCTGTCACTGCGCCCACCTCCGGGGACCGGTCACTATCACAGCGATCCCTCGCTGTCGGTCGGTCCCCGGAGCCCCTGCGTGTCGCCAGTCAGACTGACAAACACGTCCTCGAGGTCCGGCTCGACCGTGTGCAGTCGCTCGATAGTCACGCCCGCGTCACGGAGTGCATCCATCAGGGTGTAAAGCTCCGCACCGCTCGCGCGCAGTTCGACGCGACAGCGACCGTCGAGTGTTTCCACACCCAGCAGCTCGAACTGCGCTTCGAGCTGACTCACGACGTGGTCGTCGATGTCCGCGCTCGTGATCCGGACCGCGTTGCGATCAGCACCCCGCAACAGCGTCTCGACCGTTCCATCGGCGACGATCCGGCCGTCGGACATCACGATCACGCGGTCACAGACGTCCTCGATGACGCTCATGTCGTGGCTGCTGACGAAGATTGTCAGCCCCTCTTCGCGGGCAAGCCGCGTCAACTCTCCCCGGAGCGTCCTCGAACTTTCGACGTCCAGTCCGAGCGTCGGCTCGTCGAGAAAGAGGAGTTTCGCACCGCCCGCGAGCACGCTCGCCAGCGATACCTTCTGTTTCATCCCCCGCGAGAGGTTCCGGACGGCGGTGTCTCCGTGTTCTGCGAGGTCCAGACGGTCCAGTAGCTGGTCGTGTCGCCCCGCGACCGAATCGGGATCGACGCCGCTGATCGTCGCAAAGTATCGGAGGTTCTCCCGAACGGTGAGCCGCCAGTAGTCGTTGCGTGCCCCCTCGAGCATCGCGTCGACGTCGACGTAGGCACCACGCCGGCTGGCGGTCGCATCGGTTCCGAAGATCTCTACCGATCCCTCGTCCGGAAGGACCATGCCGAGAATGGATTTGATCAGGGTCGTCTTCCCCGCGCCGTTGGGCCCGAGCAGCCCGACGACAGCGCCCTGTTCGACCGTAAAGCTGACGTCGTCCACTGCGAGGACGGCGTCTTCCCCGTCCCCGAACCGCTTCGAGACGCCCTCGACGACGAGTGCCGGCTCGTCGACAGTAGTGCTGTCCGGCGTCCCAGGAGAGCCGTCACTGCTGGTGGACACAGCGGACCGGGTTTTCTTACTGGCCAGGTCCGCGGATCCCCGATCGGTCGGCGCAGCATCTTGCATTACTCCCCGGTACGGTCTCCACGAGGATAAACGACACCCGGCGTGTCCCGACCGGCCGGCTGTCCCTCGTGAATACTCGCAACAACCACTATGAGGGGTGGCTGGTGGGAACATCGTTCGCGAACGCTATCGGACTGGCGTCCGACTACGGTGTCTCATACTGCCGGCTGTCCGTTCGTACAGATATTCGCTACCCCGGGGTTGCCAATTCTTTCAAAATGTTACAGCCGGCAGTATCAGCAAATGGGACAAACCAGTGGCTTCAGCCGCTCGTCGCTGACCCGGTGTCAGTGAACACGTTCACCTCCCCATCTTCTGTCAGACCGACTTTGATCGACGCCGTGAGCCGATTGTCCTCGGTGGACTCCTCGAGTACCCCGTAGAGATGCGTGTAGAGTTCCGGACGGCAGTATCCGACTTTGATGCCCGTCTCATCGCCGTGAGAGTAGACTCTGTCGATGAGCTCATCAAAATCCGTGCCTGATGGAACCATGAACTGTGCGGGGGCACGGAGTGTACGGATGAGTTCCAGTGTCCGGCGGGCCTTCTCGACGTTTTCCTGTGCCGACCGCTCGATCGCACTCACGTTCGAGTTCGTCGTCCCAAGCACGTCCGCAACCTCCTGCTGCGTGCGTCCCTTCTCGCGGAGTTTCAGCACTTCCACCTGTCTGTCGGTGAGTATTGTGGCCTGGGTATCCACCATATGAACTCAAACGGAAGTGTTTTAGATAACCTTATTGGTGGAACACCTATAGTTGAGCCCATGGCTGATGGCACCCCCGGACGTGGCCGGCGCTCTGTCCTCACAGCGCTTGCCATCGGTTTGAGCGGGACCGCTGGCTGTAGCCGTGTGATCGATGAGACAGACGGACGACCGGAGACTGTGTCGATGCTGGCCGCCGGGAGTCTTTACAACGCACTCGAAAATGGGCTACGGCCGGACCTCGACCATCCCGCGGAAATCGAAGCCCACGGTTCCGCAAAAGCTGCGCGTCTCGTCGCTGACGAACAGAAGGACCCGGATATCATCTCAGTGGCAGACACCGCCCTGTTCGACTCACAGCTCACACCCGAGTGGTACACCGAATTCGCGACGAACGAGCTCGTCGTGATCGTCAACCCGGAAACGGAGGGAGGGCGTCGGTTAGCCGACGCCGGAACCAACGAGTGGTATCGGACACTCCGGGCCCGGGGGATTGCGCTCGGTCGAACAGACCCTGACTTCGACCCACTCGGCTATCGCACACTGTTCATGCTCGAACTCGCAACCGAACATTATGGGCTACAGGCGGACCTCAGGGACCAAATCATCGACAGAGACCAGATCTACCCCGAGACGCAACTCGTCAGCCAGTTCGAGACTGGTGCCATCGACGCCGCAATCGCGTATCGCAACATGGCAGTCGAGCGCGGATACGACTACATCGAACTGCCTCCAGAGATCAACTTCGGAACCCCGGAGTTTACCGAGCGGTACGAATCAGTCGCCTACGAGTTGCCCAGCGGGGTGGTCGTCGAGGGCGGGCTGATAAGTTATGCATCGACCGTTCGGCACCTCTCACAGGTGAGCATCGAGGTATTCGACTCGCACACCGACGGCTCCTATCTGACCGAATTCGGGTTCGGTGTGCCGGAGGACTATCCACGAGAGACAGGTCATGTTCCGGAGACAGTCAGAAGCTGACACTGCTGTCGGGCGGTTCGACTGGTTGTCGGTCGCGCTCCTGCTCGGCGCCGTGATACTCGTCTACTACCTGGTCCCACTGGTGTCTCTCGTTGTCAGTCAACCACCCGGTGAGATTGCCCGCCGTCTCACGGATCCGGATGTCGTCTCGGCAGCAACCACATCGATGACGGCAGCGGTTGCGAGTACGGCTATCGGGACTGTCTTTGGCCTGCCCCTGGCATACTGGCTGGCACGTACCGACAGCCAGGTGAAGACGTTCGTCACTCCTCTCGTGTTGTTGCCGCTCGTGTTGCCCCCGGTCGTCAGCGGTATGGTGTTGCTGACAGTCGTGGGTCCGCAGACGTTTCTGGGTGAGTTGGGAGCGCGCAGCGGCCTCCCACTGACCCGGTCTCTCCTTGGCGTCGTGCTTGCACAGACGTTTGTTGCCTCCCCGTTCGTCATCGTCACGGCGAAGGCAGCCTTCGAGAGTGTAGACGGGGGTCTCGAATACGCCTCACAGTCACTCGGCAAAAGCAGGCTCACGACGTTTCGGAAGATCACGCTCCCGCTCGCGTGGCCGGGAATACTTGCTGGCATTACGCTCGCGTTCGCCCGGGCCATCGGTGAGTTCGGGGCCACCATCATGTTGGCGTATTATCCCCGCACGATGCCAGTCCAGATCTGGGTCTCGTTCAGTACTCTCGGGTTGGAGCGTGCCTTCCCGGTCGCCGTCATCCTACTCGGGATCGCCGTGGCAACGCTCGTCGTCCTCAACGCCTTGAACACGAATCCTCTCGAGTGACCGATGTTAGACGTGACTTCCCTCCACAAGCGATACGATGACTTCGAGTTCGGGCCAGTAGACCTCGGCGTCGAGACGGAAGTCCTCTCGGTGCTTGGCCCCTCCGGAAGCGGAAAGACGACGTTTCTCTCGTTGATTGCAGGCATCGTCCACCCGGACGCGGGAACCGTCTCGCTGAATGGTCGGTCTCTCGGCTCCCTACCGATCGAAGATCGACAGACGGGACTCGTGTTTCAGGACGGCGCGCTGTTCCCGCACATGACTGCCTACGAGAACATCGACTATGCGGCAACTGACCCGGGCCGTGTCGAAGAACTCGCGTCACTGCTCGAACTCTCAGACGTCCTCGAAAAACGCCCTCCCAGGCTCTCCGGTGGAGAAAAACAGCGGGTCGCGCTCGCCCGGACCTTAGCAGCAGACCCCGAGGCGCTGTTGCTAGACGAACCACTGTCGAGCCTCGATGCCCCGATCCGGCGACGCCTCCGCGGTGAGTTGCACACGCTGTTGACTTCCCTCGAAATCCCGGTCGTCTATGTCACACACGACCAGCGGACGGCAGCGACCCTCGGTGACCGTCTCGCTATCTTCCGGGACGGGGAACTCGAGCAGGTCGGTTCGCCGTCACGCGTGTTTGGGCAGCCTGCGACAGAGTTCGTAGCGAGATTTACGGGCAACGAGAACCTCTTCGAGGCGACAGTGTCTGCCAGTCCGGATCCACTCATTCGGATCGGTGACCTCTCCTTGCAGGTGTCCACGAACGGGGTCACCGAATCGGTCGTCACGGCCTGTATCCACCCGTCGCGGGTACGACTGTACGGACCGGACGAGACGCCCGAGACGCCCACCCAGAACGTATTTTCCGGAACGATTGCACAGTGTCTGAACGAAGGAAACGGGTATCGTCTCGAAATCGCCCTCGGCAACTCTCAGCTGACGATGACTGCAACCGTGCAGCCAGCAACGTTCGACCGGGTAGCAACAGGTGTCGGCTCCAACATCCGAATCGCGATCCCGTCAGACGCGGTTCATTTGATTCCCTGAGGAACAACTGGAGGACGCGTTGTGTCAAAACCGGCAACTGTCGCGCAACACGTCCGGTCTGGTGGTGCCCGTGCCGTCACACTCTGAACAGGTGGTCGGGCCCGCACTGTCTTCTCCGTCGGCGTCACTGTCACTCTCGACGACTCCCGAACCACCACAGTGTCTGCATTCCGACGGAGTATCGAGACAGTCGACACAGAAGACCGTCGAGTCCCCGTACTTGATTCCACTGTACGACGACAAGATGTCGTCGCGATCGTTCCCGCTCGCCATCTCCGCGTACACTTTCGCGCCCGATAACAGAGTGCTTTCCTCGATGCGCGTCCCGCACTCGGTACAGGTTGACACATCTGCCGATAGCGTGTAACGGAGTAAATAAATTGTGACGGGTGCGAGGCCAGGTCGGAGTGGAACCGAACGGAGGGCGGCGTGTCCGACCACGGGGACGGCTCTGTCAGCTACGCCCGGGGTTGGGCCTCCTCGCTTCCGGGGCCGCCCGCGTGAGCACCACAATGGGTGCCGACCACCTCGACTGGACCAGCCCGGAGCCGTCCGTATTTCGGGGTGCCAAAGAGTCATTCGCTCCGGTCGCGCCAGCGAAACAGCCTGTGCGCGCTGGTCGGGGGCAGTCGAACGGGACGGTCGAATCAGTCTCCGGGCGCTACCCGATAACTTTTGACCGTACCTGTCCAACGTGTGCCAATGAGCAACCTCGAACTCGACGCCGAACAACTCGACCGGTACTCCCGGCACGTCATAATGGATGAAGTCGGTCCGGGCGGACAGGCAGCGTTGCTGGACAGTTCAGTCCTCGTCGTCGGCGCCGGCGGGTTGGGAACCCCGGTTATCCAGTACCTCGCCGCGGCGGGCGTTGGCCGGCTGGGCATCGCCGACGCCGACGTGGTCGAGCGAAGCAACCTCCAGAGACAGGTCATCCACGGTGACGCCGACATCGACCGTCCCAAGGTCGACAGTGCGGCGGAATTCGTCGCAAAACTCAACCCGGACATCACCGTCGAACGCCACGAAATGCGGGTGACCCCCGAGACGGTCACCGATCTCATCTCGGACTACGACGTGGTGGTCGATGCGTCCGATAACTTCCCGACTCGCTTTCTCCTGAACGACGCCTGTGTGCTCGCGGACAAACCACTCTCTCACGGCGCAGTCTACCGTTTCGAGGGACAGGCCACCACGTTCACTGGTGGCCGACCGTGTTACCGGTGCCTGTTCCCCGAAGCGCCGCCGGAGGGGTCGATCCCGGACTGTGCGACTGCAGGTGTCCTCGGTGTTCTTCCTGGCACTGTCGGCGCGATACAGGCGACCGAAGTAATCAAACTCCTGATCGGTGAAGGCGACACACTCGATGGACGGCTCCTGATCTACGACGCCTCCAACATGACGATGGAAACGGTCCCGCTCAAGGCCCGACCTGACTGTCCTGTCTGTGGAACGCGGTCACTCGACTCCGTTTCTGAAGCCAGCTATTCGGAAAGTTGTGCCGTTCCGGAGTAACCATACTCGTCTCTGCCCGGACAGCCCCGCTCGTCTCCTCACCCCACCGGTGCTCTCACCGTACCGGCCGGGATGTCGACGATCGATCAGGTCGCCGGGTAGCACTGTCGCCTCCCCACGGCACAGCCGACCGATCCGGATTTGTCGGTGGTCCGGGGGAACTCGCTGTCGCGCCGCCGCAGAACCCTCCCACGACCGACCGTCGTTTTTCCCACTGCCGGCTATACCTACCTGAAGATATTCGACCCCATGGGGTTCGAACTTGCGCACGGGCTCATAGCCGGCCGTATACTGTCGGACGGAACTGTTGATACTTTCACTCGCCCCACGTGGAACGAGCAGAATATCATGACTTCCGTCCGACAGTATATTACCGTGCGAGACGGAGCAAGACACTCTGCGATCGACCGGCTACATGTTGGATTTATGCCGTTCCAGCCCGTTTCCACCGGTATGGAGATCGAGCTGCGATTTTTCGCCAACTTTCGTGATATCGTGGGACAGAAAACGATCACACGCGAGTACGGGGACACTGCGACCATCGGGGATATAATGCGTGCGCTCTCGGCAGAGTACCCCGAAATGGAACTGTTCGCGGACGACGGCACTGTCCGTGACTATCTGACCATAATGAAAGACGGGAGGGACATCACCTACATCGATGGACTGGACACGGAACTGGAAAGCAACAGCACGGTCAGCCTCTTCCCACCGGTCGCTGGCGGGTAGTGTCTGGCGTTGGCCGCTCCGTCAACAACAATAAATAAACGGGTACATGAGTCCCACGCGGTCACCTTCGTTCAGTTCGGTGTCGAGACCCTGGATATGCTCGTTGAACGTCCCATTCACCGTGACGCGGGCATAACATCTGGTCTGTTCCCCTTCGGGATTCTTCGAGTAGTTCTCCCCGGGTAACTCTTCCAGTTCCGGCGCCCAGCCCCGAGTCGTCGCCTCGCCCTCCGTGTTCGCGATAATCATATCCCGGACACCGTACTCCTCGAAAAACGACTCCAGGAACTCCCGCAGGGTCTCTCCCTCGAACGTGTAGTTGATTTGACCTTCGCCGACTGCCGTCCGGACGTGACCAGTCAATCTAACTTCGACCGTCGTCGTTGACTCGTCACTCGTCGCCGCCTCCCCCTTCGCGACAGCCTGCTCCTGGTCTCGACCGGACCCGTCCCGATTCTGCACTTGCTTCGCCATACGTAATTGTAACACTGCAGTCCACTAAACGATTCTCGGGAATATGTTCGTCGCAGAGCGCGAGCGCTGTCCTGGTTCACCAGCGTTCGAGACGGAGTCCTCCCCCGACGAGTCGGCTGGACGGGGCGAGGAGCCAACAGCGGCCGATACTCATACTGCCGGCGGTAACTGCGTGAAGATATTCGACCTTTTATTGTTCGGGCCCCCGGAAGCGGAGTATGGAAGAACTCGAACTGAAAATCCCGGAAGGAATCGTGGACTCGCTGCCGGCAGATAGTCAGGAGACAAAAAAGGACATGGAGCAAGCCATCGCCGGGTGGGAGCGAGACATCAACGCGGTTCTCGCAAGCGAGGATGACGACGACGTCGTCAGTGCCATCGTAGACATAATCGAGCATTTCGAGGAGCGTTGGGAGTCGTACGACGACTTCGTCGTCGAACTCCGGGCCTGGGGACAGTCACCGATCTACGCGATGGCGTGGCGGAATCTCCACGCCTCCGTCATCCGCCAGATTCACGACCACGAGGACCTGGCAGACCACATCAGCCGTGAGCGACACGCCCGCATCTTCAGTGATGGGATTCGACCAGGTCGGGACGATTAACTAGGACTCACAGTGATGACAACTCGACTGATTATTAGCTTCCGGACACCACAATGATAGAGAGAGAACGGAGTTATCGGGGCATCTCTGCCAGGGCGGCCATCGGCTATCTCGAGAAGGTCGGCGGCAATCAGGTTTCTGAGCGGAAGGTAGAAAGTGAACACT
Source organism: Halovenus sp. (assembly GCA_036625385.1). Taxonomy (GTDB): domain Archaea; phylum Halobacteriota; class Halobacteria; order Halobacteriales; family Haloarculaceae; genus Halovenus. The sequence goes on from JAZKTU010000014.1 coordinate 17,593, forward strand.
GGGAGGCCTCTGTCTCCGAAGCGACCGTCTCCATCGGACCCTCCCTCCAGATCACGGAAGTCACGGTCCGTTTCGAGGGAGAGAGCGACGAGCGACTGGACGAGGTCGTCGAGGAGTTTTCACAGAAAGCGATCCGCGCGGGCGGTTGAACTGACAGTATGGCTCACACCACTCACCCGGTCGAAGGCCAGATCGTCTTGCTCGCCGGAGCCCAGGCCAGCGTCACCCTCGAGCAGTTATCGACCCTGCTCGAACGAGTCCACGAATATCTACTCGCACACCGCGGGGAGTACGAGCGGCGATTCGAGTGCATCGAGGTCGGGGACAAAGCGTATTATCTGGCCGACCCCGATTACTGGGAGACCGTCGCGGAGGCACTCGGCCTCGACGGGACCGAGATCGACGCCGTTCGGCGGGCTCACGAGGCACAGTTTCGCCGTGATGGTCGCCACCGCGACCGCCTGGAGGAGTTCGAGACAGCACTCGAGATCAGGCACCCGCTTCTTGTCGCGTAGGTGGAGCGGTTCACCGGCAGTCGGGACGGGGTGGCCCGAGCCCGAGCCCCGGACCTGCCGCCGCACGGCTCTGAACTACCCTGACCTACCGCGCTCGGGGCTATCGGCCCCTCACTCGTTGAGGACAGGGCTTCCTGTTTCTGTGTCGGAATTTATACCCGACGTGGGGACAGGGATTCCAGACTCCGCAGGCGATGTCCCTTCGCGGGTGGTTCGGAGTGTCCCACTCCTAACAGTCCGTTTCACTGCTCGTCCGCCGGTTCGATCGTCTCGATAACCTTCTCCGAGAACTCGACTTCACTCAGAGTGTCGTCGTTGAGGCTGGCAAGCCACTCCTGTTCCACGTGCCACTCTCCCAGTTCCCGTCCCTCGAGGTCGGTGACGACAGCCTCGATGTTTGCCCCGTTCCACTCCTCGTCGTGCAAGTCACGAAAGACGTTGATCACACGGCCGACTTCCCTGTGAGGAACGATTCCCTCACTGGCTGTCGAAATCGACTCGTACGTGAGCCTGTACGTGTCATCCACATACTCGACTTCGTCGACGTAGACGCCGTGACTCGTCAGTCGCGCCTCTATCTGGAACTTGAAATCGTCGTCGACGCTCATATGTACCACCAACCGAGACAGGGGTAAAAATCGTTGCGCTGATCGATCAGTCGTCAGCAGGCGCCTGCGAGTCGTCGCCGGCGGAGACGCCGGTACCCGGTCCGATGTCGATACCGAGGTCGTCGAGTTTCTCGTCGGGAACGACGCCGTCGACCCACTCGCGCACCTCGTAGTACTCCTCTTTCAACTGGTCGAGTTCCGCGAGTTCGCCTTCGGAGCCACCCTGGGCAGGGATGGCCTGCTCGTGCCCCTCGACGAACCTGCCGGGGAGGTCGTCGTCCTCGCCGTCGAAGCCGGCGAGGTTGTTGTAGTATCGCTCGAGATTGTAGATGCGCTCGCCGGCCTCGAGCAGTTCGTCCTCGGTGACGTCACGGCCGGTCATGCCGTTGTACTGGAGGACGTACTCTTCGATACCCTCTGCAAAGGCGTTGAATTTGCAGATGTCGAAGGAGTCGCTGATCGCGTGCAGGTCCTGGAAGACGGCACAGAGTTCGCCCTTGCCTTCCGCCTCGTGGGGGTCGACCTGTTCGGGGATTCCCAGAATCTCGGCTGCGGGCGTGTACCCTCGCAGGTGACAGGCGCCGCGGTTCGAGGTGGCGTAGCCGATTGCCATCCCTTTCATGCACCGGGGATCGTACGCTGCCATCGACTGCCCCTTGACGGCGAGAGAGTTCTCTTCGGCGTCGAACGCCTCCTCGAGGTGCGCGGGACCGCCAGCGAGGTTATCGGCGAGTTCGTCTTCCCGGTGAGCGATGCGCTCGAGCAGTTCGATCATCTCTTCGGAGTCGCCCCAGTCGATCCCGTCACCGAGGTCGTCGAACTTCCCGTCCTCGGTCATCTCCATCGCCATCGCCAACGTGTTGCCGGCGTCGATGGTATCCATGCCGAGGTCGTTACACCTGTCGACCATGATCACGGAGTCGTCGAGATTCGTGTGCCCGGCATTCGGGCCCAGTGCCCAGGCGGATTCGTACTCGAACGACTCCATCCGGAGGTTCATCTCCTCGCCCTTGTGCATCGTATCGATCTCGACTTCCTTCTTGCAGGCGACCGGACAGGAGTGGCAGGTCGGCTCGTCGACGAGGATGTTCTCGCGGACGGTCTCACCCGAGACGCGCTCGGCATCGATGTCGACGCCCTCCGACTCGGCCATCGAACCCGTCGAGGAATAGCGCCCGTTCCGGGCCGGGAGGCCGTCCATCTCTTCGGTGATATTCATCAGGACGTTCGTCCCGTACATGGACAGGCCCCCTTCGTTGGGTGCTGTCACGTCCGACTCCTGAATGAGTTTCATCGCCTGCTTGTGCCCCTCGCGGAACGTCTCCGGATCCGCCGGTTTCTGCATGTCCGTGGTGGACTTGACGACGACAGCCTTGAGATTCTTCGACCCCATGACTGCACCGGTGCCACCGCGACCCGAGGCGCGGTCGTCCTCGTTGATGATACAGGAGTACCGAACCTCGTTCTCGCCCGCCTGGCCGATGGCCATCGTCGAGAGATTCTTTCCGTAGGAACCGTCGCATTCCTCTTCGAGTTCGTCCATCGTGTCGTGGACGCCCGATCCCCAGATGTGTGAGGCGTCGCGCAACTCGACCTGGCCGTCCTCCACGTAGGCGTAGACCGGATCCTCGGCGCGACCCTCGAACAGCAGGCCGTCGAAGCCGGCCCATTGGAGTCGCGCACCACTCCAGCCACCGTGGTGGGAGTCGGTGACCTGCCCCTCGATAGGTGATTTCGTACAGACAGCAATGCGCCCACTCATCGTCACCTGGGTCCCGGTCAACGGCCCGTTCATGAAAGCGAGCAGGTTGTCCGGGCCAAGGGGGTCGACGTCCGGGCCGTTATCGAACACGTACTTCACACCCAGTCCGCGTGCGCCGATGTATTTCTTCGCATCCTCCTCGTCGATCCCTTCGTAGTTGACGCTGCGGTCGCTCAGTTCGACTCGTGCAACGTGATCGTGGTAACCACCTAGGTCGGTCATTTCTGTTCATACCAAAAGCTGCAATATACTTAATAATTATGCAGATTTCGGGTTAACACCCGCGTTCAGCCCCACTCACCTTTCTCTCGACATTTTCTGGACACCACAGCACTGCTACCGGTCTGGGCGGTCGGAGAATCCGGACAAAATCCCCAGACGTTACCTCTCTGTCGAGGACAGCCGGCCCACCCGGAACAGGTTCCGCAACCTCTTCGGGGGGCGAGGTTGCATGCTTCCTTCACATGTGCAGGCGTCTTTATGGAGGAGCACCCCGAATATATCAGGGTGTTGTCGTTCCAGGGGTTCCGCCACATCCGTTCGGCCACGACCTCCGGGGAACGGGCGGTTCGATGCCCCCGAATTCAGGCGGGATAGACAGCGAATCCCGATGCCTGAATGCCGCCGGGTTCGGGTATCCGGTAGTCCCGTTAGCTACTGAAGTCGTTACAGACCGGGATGCCGACGGTGTTGAACTCGGTCATCGCTGCCAGCTCGTCGGGCACCTGGTGGATGTCGATCTTGTCTTCGACCAGCGCGGTCGGGTCGAGTTTGCCACTCTCGATCATGTCGAGCATCTCCGAGTACCGCGAGGGCTGGAGGCCGAGCGAGCCGACGAACTCGATCTCTTTTGCGACGAATTCGTCGGTCGGGAGCGGAATCTCGCCCTGTTCGTCGCTCGTGGTGAGCCCGATCTGGACGTGGCGGCCACCCTTGCCCAGCGAGTCGACAGCGTTCCGGCAGGTGGTCTCGATCCCGAGCGCGTCGACGGAGACATCTGCCCCGCCGTCCGTGATATCGCGGACTTCCTTGGCAGGGTCGTCGACCTCCTTCGCGTTGACTGTATCCACGGCGCCGAGGTCTTCAGCTCGCTCGAGTTTGTTGTCCATCAGGTCGACCCCAATGACGTTCGCACCCAGAGCGTTCGCGATGTGGATCGCCGAGAGCCCGATGCCGCCACAACCGTGGACGACGACGTCCTCGCCGTTGCCGACGTCGCCCTGGTGGGCCATGCCGTGATAGGAGGTCATGAATCGACAGCCACAGCCGGCGGCAGTCTCGGCGTCGATGTCTTCCGATAACGGAACGGCGTTGATGTCGGCGTTGGGGATGTGGACCTCCTCTGCAAACGCGCCGGGCGCCTCGTTCATGAACCCGAGGCCGATGTGGTTCTCACAGATATTTTCGCGCCCATTCCGGCAGAGGTCACAGGACCCACAGGCGAAATTGAAGGGAATCGCGATCTCCTGTCCCTCGTCGACGTTTTCCACCTCTTCACCGACTTCCACGATACGACCAGTCGGCTCGTGGCCGAGAATGTGCGGCGGGTCGGGCCGGTAGCCGAACCAGTCCCAGTCACCCTGCCAGCAGTGCCAGTCAGAGCGACAGACACCACAGCCGACGACCTCGGCAACGGCGCCGTCAGGCTCCGGTTCGGGACGTTCGACGTCCTGTACATCCAGCGGTTCTTGGAACTCCTCCAGTACAACTGCCTGCATGGCAATTGTAACCACAAAGCAGGATTGCTTATATCTAACGGATATATTGAATAATCATGAAGGATAGGACCGTGCCCGTCTCATAGTGATTCTTGCGATTGTTTTCGTGACCACGTCGCGTGAACAGCAGTTCCGCGGTCCGAAACACCCGAACTGTGACGGCCCGGCGGTAAAGAGTCGCAATAATCACTATCAGTGGCAACATTCGCGTTCGCGATAGGCTCCGGGGAACTCATTCCCATTGCTGGAGGGTAACGGTTTCACCGGCAGGGATTCCCTCGCGTGATTCAGGGATTTCGACCCATCCATCCGCGAGTGTGACACTTGACATGACCCCAGCACCGCTGACGCGAACCGGCTCGCAGGCGGGCAGTGACTCATCTTCAGGCTGCTCGTCTACGGCCACGCGAGCGAAGGTCCGTTCCCCGGGTGAACTGCGGATTTTCTCCGCCAGTCGAGCCTCCGTGGTCGGGTGCGACGACGGTTCGGTCCCGGCTTGCCAGGCGATAGCCGGTCGGAGGAACTGGACGGCGTTGACCAGACACGACACGGGGTACCCTGGCAACATCAACACCGGCGTCCCGTCGACGACGCCGAACCCGACCGGATGGCCGGGCTTGATCGAGACGCCGTGAACCACCACGTCGCCGAGTTCCGTAACCACGTCCGGAATCAGGTCGCGCTCACCGACCGACGAGCCCCCGGTCGTTACGACGATATCGTGGTCGGTGTCGGTCTCGATAGCCCGCCGAAGCGCCCCCCGCTCGTCCGTCGCGATGCCCCGATATGTCGGCTTCCCGCCCCATTGCTCGACCAGTTGGGACACGACAAGGCCGTTCGTTTCGACGAGTTCTCCCGGACCGGGCTCTTCACCGGCGGCGACGAGTTCGTCGCCGGTCGGAATCACGCTCACGCGCGGTTTCTCGGCAACCTCGACAGCGTCCCGGCCAGTGGCACGAAGCAGTGCAAGGTCGGAGGGTTTGCACCGATGCCCGGCATCAAAGAGGTGTTGACTGGCCTCGACGTCCTCGCCGGCAGGCGCCACATTCTCGCCGCCCGCCACGGCATCGTAGACGAGGACCCCGTCCTCCCGTTGCTCCGCGTACTCGACCATGACGACGGCGTCAGCGCCATCCGGGATGGCGCTTCCCGTATGTACCTGCACGGCAGTGCCGGCGGTCACGGACTCGTCTACCCTGAGTCGGACCGGGGACCGGTCGCTGGCGTTGAATGTATCCTCGGCTCGGACCGCGTAACCGTCCATTGCAGCCCTGTCGTAGTGTGGGACTGCCCGGCGTGCTGTGACTGCCTCTGCCAGGATGCGTCCGGCAGCGTCGCCAGTGGGACACTGTTCTGACCGTCCGTGTGGGCTGTAACAATCACGTAACTGCCGGCGCGCGTCGGGAAGCTGCGTCACTGCATCGAAACCCGTGTTGTCCATGACACGTATTACTGCGCCTGCGACTAAAATCTCCCCCGTCGGACCGCGAACTCGCTGCCGACGATGGGACGATACTCCGCGACCAGTTTACAGCCGGTCGGGTGCGGAGGCAGGCCCCACGGACCGGAAGATGAGGGACAGGCCACTATTTAAATACGTCGAGTGTGACTATTGACTAAGACAATGCTCGAGGATGACCACGGACGAGAGGTGTCCGGTGTTCGTGTCTCCCTGACAGACCGGTGCAATTTCGACTGCGTCTACTGTCACAACGAGGGGTTAGGCGACACCCGCGGCCCAATGGAGCCCCAGGACAACGAGCTTTCGGCGGATCGCATCGTACGGTTTCTCGAAGTCGCATCCGAATTCGGTGTGGACGCCGTGAAGTTCACCGGCGGTGAGCCGATGCTTCGCCAGGACCTCGAGGAGATAATCAGACGGACACCGGAGGGAATGGAAGTATCGATGACCACCAACGGGACATTTCTGCCAGGCCGGGCAGATGACCTGGTGGAGGCAGGACTCGAACGGGTCAATATCTCACAGGACGCCATGGACAAGGAGGCATTCGCGGAACTCACCCAGAGCGGCGCCTACAACAAGGTCCTCGAAGGAGTGAAGGCTGCGCTCGATGCGGGACTCGCGCCCGTGAAGCTCAACATGGTCGTCTTCGAACCGACGGCGGGGTACATCCCAGAAATGGTCGACCACGTTGCAGAGACAGACGGTCTCCAGTTGCAACTCATCGAGTACATGCCGGAGCTGGCGGGGCATCCCGAATGGGCGATCGACATCGACCGCGTTCACGACTGGCTGGAGGACCGCGCGGACCACGTCAAGACACGCGAGATGCACGACCGGCGGCGATACTGGGTCGAGAACAGTGAGCCGCCAGTCGACGCAGACGCGACGCCGCTTGCGGCCTCTGACGGTGGCATCCAGTCGGAGTCCCCCGCCGGCCCGCGGATGACTGGACAGGGGATGGTCGAGATCGTCGATCCCGTCGAGAATCCGACGTTCTGTGCCAACTGTCACCGGGTCCGTCTCACCCACGACGGGTACCTCAAGGGCTGTCTCAACCGCAACGACGATCTGCGAGCGATCGGCGAAACGAAGGAATCCATGCGCGAGACGTTCCGGCAGACTGTCGACAATCGCGTCCCGTACTACGGTGAGTACATGATCCAAAACGAGGAAGGGGAGTGGGTCGTCAACGAGAAGTATCTCGACGTCGAGGGCGACCGCGACCCCTACGAGTACTCTGAAGCGGACGCGGGTACCGAGTGACCGCCCCAGCGGTTCGACCGATCTCCCCGTCCGCTTCGCGGTACTTTTGCCACCCAGGGTCGAGTCGGGAGTTGGGTTTTTGCCGTCTCGGACATACGGCTACTTATGGAATACGACCGGAGCTCTGAGCGCGAGTTCGAGCAAACGAGGCTGACGCGTCGCGTCGGGGGATGGTGACCGTGGCGGACCGTCGCGAGTTCCGTGATCTCGTCTCGCCAGCGGAGGCAAGGGAGGTCGTCGAGGGCCTCGACATCGACCCCGGGACGGAGACAGTCACCCTGCAGGAGGCCAGCGGACGGGTGCTTGCTCGACGTATCGACGCCACGCTCGACGTCCCTGGATTCGACCGAGCCAGCATGGACGGCTACGCCGTTCGAGCCGCGGATACGTTCGGTGCCGACGAGGCAGACCCCGTGGTGCTCGACGTGGTCGGTTCCGTCCACGCTGGTGAGGAGCCCGACACCGCTCTCGAAGCCGGGACCGCTGCCGAGATATCGACCGGAGCCGTCATGCCGCCGGATGCCGATGCGGTCGTCATGGTCGAACGGACGACGGAGCGAAACGGCGAGGTGGCGATTCGCACCAGTGTTGCACCCGGTGACAGCGTGATGCTCGCGGGTGACGACATCGCTGCGGGCGCCAGAGCACTCGGTCCCGGAAGGCTCGTGACTCCTCGTGACATCGGGCTCCTGTCGGCACTGGGTGTCGACGACGTCCCGGTGCGGAAACATCCCCGTGTCGGCATCATCTCGACCGGTGACGAACTCGTCCGGCCAGGTGGGACGCTCAACAGCGCCGCGGGCCAGATATACGACGTCAACAGCTATACGCTCTCGAGTAGTATCGAAGAGGCTGGCGGGACTGCGAAACTCTATCCGCATGTCGGTGACGACTTCGAGGAGATGGAGCGACAGCTCCGACAGGCCGCACGGGAGTGTGACCTCGTTCTCTCCTCCGGCTCGACCAGTGCCAGCGCGGTCGACGTCATCTACCAGGTCATCGAGAACCAGGGACAGCTCCACCTCCACGGCGTTTCGGTCAAGCCGGGCAAACCGATGCTGGTCGGAGAACTCGATGACGCGGCCTACATCGGCTTACCTGGGTATCCGGTGTCGGCGCTGACGATCTTCCGGACCTTCGTCGCCCCGGCGATCCGCGACGCCGCTGGCTACGAACAGCCACGCACCGAAACGGTGCGCGGGAAGATGGCCGTCGGCGAACGCTACGAGGGGGGGCGGCGACGGCTCATGCCGGCGGGACTGGTCGAGAACGGCGACGGTGAGATGCTCGTGTATCCGGTCGACAAGGGAAGCGGAGCGACGACGAGCCTCGTCGAGGCAGATGGAATCGTGGAGGTTCCTGCTGGAACGAACTACCTCAGCGAGGACCAGACAGTCGACGTCAAGCTGTTTTCGCCGACCGTCCGACCGCCGACACTGCTCGGCGTCGGGGAAGATGATCCGCTCCTCTCTCGACTGCTTGACCGCCTCGACCGACCGCGCTACCTTCCCTTCGGCACCAGAGAGGGTGTTCGTCGGCTCGAGGATGGCGTGCCGGATATCGCTGTCGCGGCTGGACCGATCGACGAACATATCGAGGCGACGACGCTCGGTGAATGGAACCGGGAGTGGGGGCTGCTCGTCTCGGGGGCCGACGCTGACATCGACGGGCTGTCCCCCCTCATAGACGAGGAGTATCGGTTCATCAACCGGAACAGAGGGTCTGGCCTTCGCCGGAGTTTCGACGACCTCCTGAGGGGTCTCGCGACGGAGCGCGAGACGACTCTGCAGGCGCTCGAGGAGTCAATCGACGGGTACAGCCTGACCACCGGCGCTCACGAGAGTCCCGCGAGGAAGGTCGCAGCCGGCCAGGCAGATGCGGGTCTCGGCCTCGGGACGACTGCCACAGAACTCGATCTCGGGTTCGTCCCGTTGGGAACCCAGCCCGTTCGCGTCCTGGCGAACCCCGACCGCGTGGAGAAAGCCGGCGTAAAACAGGTCGAGACCGTCCTTGCTGACGTGGCATCGCTCGCCGAATCGCTGCCCGGTACCAGCGACCGGACGTCCTGACTGCGCTGCGAGACACCGTCTCCAGACATGACCGTTACGTCTCAACTCGAGAGCAAGCCATTATGTGGGTTGGGCAAGCAATACTTCAGGCATGGATCTATACCAGACGTTGGAACCGGCCGACGGAGAAGTTCTCGACAGAGAACTCGTCGTCGAAGACGACATCCTCGTCAAGGCCTTCGCTCTCGGCCCGGGCGCGACACTCGATCCACACGAACACGCCGAGTCGATGAACGTGTTTCACGTCGTCGAGGGTACTGTTACCGTTATCCGTGGCGACGAGGAGGAACCGATCGACGCCCCGGGTGTCATCAAACACGACCGTGGCGTCTCCCACGGTGCCCGCAACGACTCGGATGACGTGGCGGTCGTCACTGCCAGTCTGTGTCCGATGCCCGGATAGGTCGTCGACGAAGGGCACTCAGCCTGTTTCGCCTGTAGCGTCTCGGATACTCATACTGTCGGCTGTAAGTGCGCAAAGATATTCGACACCCCATGTTACCGCCGACAGTATCACTGGTCCAGATGTGTGCAGCAAGAATCGGGAACGGTTCCGACACCAGGTACCCCGGACCGCGCGCAAAGCGGCGCACAATCTGGCGGTCCAACCGCTGAGAGTGGGCGTAGTTTTACTGCTTTCGGATCCGGATCGTCCCGTCGGATGTAATAGTAACGAAGAGCGTCGTACGGACCTGCCGACCTTCGATAGCGCTCCCTGCAGCATCACTCATCAATTTCATCAGCTCGGGGGCGTTGTGGGCGAGCTTTATCCCCGCCTCGTCGCACGCATCGAACACCAGCTCCGGTGCATCGTAGAGGTCAGTACCGGAGGAGATTTCGACCCGGACGGGCGCTGAAACTAAATCCACGAATCCGATCGTTTCACGAGCTTTCTCGATATTTGCGCGTGCTCTGGATTCGATGCCGGTTATGTTCTCACGCGACGTTCCCAGCGTCTCTGCGATCGTCGCCTGCTTGATCCCCTGTTCTCGCATCACGAAGACTTCTGCCTGCCGGCGAGTGAGAAGTGTCTGTTCCGGATCGAATCCGACCGCCTGGAGAAACTCGTCAACACTGGTGCTTTCCTGTAGTTCCGGGCTGTATTCGTCCGTCGGAGTCGATATTTCGTCTCCATCCTCCGCATCCATGGTTTCAGCTACGCAATCGACTCGTAATAATTTGCGGAAATGCAGGGCTCAGCCCTCCCGGTACTCCAGCCCCTGGTCCACAATGATTCCAATAATGAAGGCGACGCCGAGATTTGTCACCAGCGTGAGCAACCCGATCGCAATGGACAGCGGAAGACGCGAGGATTGGAGGAGACGTCTTCCCAGCGAGAGCGCGATTATCACGAGAAGGACACCGAGTATCGCCAGTGGAAAGCCTCCGAGGAGCGTCGTCGTCGCAACCAGAGAAGCAGCGATATAGAGCAGGCCCAGGACGATGTTCGCACCGCCAGTTCGTGCCCCGAACTCGTATTTTCCAGCCACGCCATCACAGCCATGACACATCGGAATTCCCCCGGCGGGGATCGCTGCCAGGTTCATCGTTCCCATACTTGTCGATAACTCGTCAGGAGTGACATCCCGCTCGAAGAGGTCGGAGACCAGCAGCGAGGTAGCCAGAGCAGCGTTTCCGATCGTCATCGCCAGCTGTGCGACGATGCCGTCAGCCGTCCTTCGCATGCCAACGTCGGTGAACGCGGGGACCGGTGGCATCCCTGGCCACTGTGGAGCCGGGAGCCCAACAGTCCAGACGGTGATTCCCGCACCCACAAAGAACACAGCGAGTGCAGTTGCATTTTTGTAGCCGAGGAGAACGACGACGAGAGCGATCAGAATTCCACTCCCGGCAATAGCCAGATCCCCGACTACCAGTTGAAGCCCGGTTTCCAGTAAGAGTAATGCGACTGCAAATTGGATGCCCCGGACGACGGGTTCACCGATCCACTTCTCGACTCGGGAAAGGGTTCCAGTGAGACCGATCGCCAGCAGTAGACACCCGAGAACTAGTCCAGCGAGGACGAGTTCGCCATAGCCGATGACGCCAGTAATCGCGAGTGCGGTGAGCGCCTTCATCGGTTCCACCGAGATTGGCAATCCATATCTGAGCCCCCAGAGTATCTGAAAGGCTCCAAAGACCAGCAAAACGTGCGGAAGTGAAATCTGTGTCACCAGCGCGAGCGCAACAACGAGAGGAAGGACGGTAATCGAATCCCCTACCGCTCCCGTGACCTCGTTAGCCCCGAATCTCAGTCGGGGTAAATCTACAATGTCTGTTGCAGAGGCCATCTATTACCTCGTGTACTGCACGACAACTTAGGTCTGGTTAGTAATCCAAACGTATTATGAGTCTGAAAATTGTAACTGATACTAATTACGTCAGCGAATATCGGGAGAACACCAGTGTTCCGTGACTCGGACCGTCAGTGTGTGTATCATACCTTCGCTCTTATCGGACTCGTACTCTCAGTGTTGGGTGAAGCAGACCGTCAGCGTTACTGCGAAGTGTCTCCGCGAATTCCTTCGCGCAATGTGACTTGTTATGGTTACATTATAGGGAAAATAGTTAAGTTAGTTACGTTTTTTGGTTGTATCATAAATCATGCAACGCCGCAAGTTTCTCGCTGCGACGACTGGCGGGATTGCGACCGTCCTTTCCGGTTGCCTCGGAGGCGGTAACGAGGAGCAGAGCGCAGACGTACTCGGCGAGACACTGACACTCACCACAACGACGAGTACCTTCGATACGGGGCTGCTCGACGCGGTTCACCCTGACTTCGAGGAGATGTATGGCGTGACTGTCGACCCGATCGCACAGGGAACGGGACAGGCCCTCGAGACAGCACGCAACGGTGACTCCGATGTCGTGATGGTTCACGCTCGCGGCCTCGAGGACGAGTTCATGCGCGACGGGTACGGAATCAACCGTCGCGATCTGATGTTCAACGACTTCGTTATCGTCGGTCCGGAGAGCGACCCGGCGGGAATCGAAGGGATGAGTTCGGCGACCGACGCACTCACCGCCATCGCCGACGCGGGGGCAACCTTCGTCTCACGCGGGGACGACTCCGGAACCCACACCAAGGAACGCAATCTGTGGGACGCTGCGGGAACCGATCCGGGCGGCGATTGGTATCAGGAAACCGGCTCCGGGATGGGCGAGGCATTGAACATCGCCACCCAGCAGGGGGCGTACACGCTCTCGGATCGCGGGACGTTCGTTTCACAGCGCTCGGAGATCGACCTCGTCATCCTCGTACAGGGACCGATCGAGGACGGCCCCGAGGTTCTCGCGAATCCCTACGGCGTTATGGCGACCAACCCCGGCGTGCACGGCAACGCCAATTACGACCTCGCGATGGCCTACATCGGGTGGATCACCAGTCCTGGAGCCGAGGAGTCCATCGCGAACTACCGGGTGAACGGGGAACAGTTGTTCTTCCCCGAAGCTGTCACCGAGGACCCCAACTTCCAGCAGTACGTACCGGAAGGCTGGAGTAACGACTCGTCCGACCCGTAAGCGTGCCGCTCGATACACTCATAGCGCTGCTGCCGGCTGTCCTCGATCTTCCGTTTCGGGAGGGCTACGTTCGGAGTATCATCTACGTCTCGCTTTACGTGAGCGTCATCGCGGTGACGTTGAGCACGCTGTTCAGTATTCCAGTCGCTATCGTGGTGGGATTTAGTGACTTTCCCGGCAAGCAGCTCGTGAAGGCGGTGATCAACACGGGAATGGGCTTTCCCAGCGTGGTCGTCGGACTCGTCGTGCTCTTTGCCGTCTCCAACCAGGGGCCGCTCGGATCGTTAGAGTTGATATTCACCACAAAGGCGATGATCATGTCGCAGTTCGTGCTCGCGACGCCACCGATCACGGCGATCAGTCTCGCGGCGATTACTGGCGTGGACGAGACCGTTCGCGATGCCGCTCACGTCCTCGGCGGGACACGCCTCGATGTGGCGATGGTTGTCCTCAAGGAGGCGCGGTACGGGATCGCGACGGCGATCCTGGCAGGATTCGGTCGCGCGATCAGCGAGGTCGGGTCCGTGCTCATCGTCGGCGGTAACATCACGACCTCGGACGGTATCTCGAAGACGCGGACGCTGACGACCGCGATCCAGCTCGAGGCCCGTCAGGGACAGTACGAGACTGCGATGATACTCGGGGCAGTCCTGGTCGCGCTCGTACTGACGGTCAACGCCATAGTCGTTCGCCTCGGCGATCGGGAGGTACACCGGTGATGCTTCGAACAACCGCCGTCTCACATTCGTACCGGGACGACCGCGTGTTCGGGGACGTTTCGATCGACATCGGAACCGGCGAAGTCGTGGCCATTATTGGACCGTCGGGTGTCGGCAAGACGACGTTGCTGCGGATGCTTGCGCTTTCGCTCGAACCGGGTAGCGGAACGGTTACCTTCGACGGTACTGACGCCTGGGCTGTCGACGAAGCCGAACGGCTGTCATTGCGGCGACGGATCGGGATGGTCTTTCAGGAGGCGAGCCTCTTCGATGCGCCGGTCGGGCGAAACGTCGAATACGGGCTCCGAATCCGCAGATCGTGGACGGACAGGCTCCGGAACCAGTTTCACTCGATCGTGAGCTCGAATGGAACTGCCGACGCCGTCCGTGAGTCTCTCGAGATCGTCGGGTTGACGGACAAAATGTATCAACACGCGGAGTCACTCTCTGGAGGTGAAGCCCAGCGAGTGTCCTTCGCCCGTGCAGTAGCCTACGAGCCAGAGATCCTGCTGCTCGACGAACCGACGTCGGATCTGGATCCACGAAACACCGCGGTTATCGAGGAGGCCACCGCCGAGGCTCGGAATCGAGGGATCGGTGTCGTCGTGGCGACACACGACATGCATCAAGCCGAACGCATTGCCGATCGCGTCGCAGTGATGATCGACGGGCGCTTGATCGAGGTCGGACCGACTGATCGGGTGTTCAACGATCCGGACGACCGACGCACCCGGAAGTTCATTGACGGTCAACTGGTGTACTGATACTGCCGGCTGTACCATTTTGAACGAATTCGCAACCCCGGGGTAGCGAATATCTTTACGAACTTACAGCCGGCAGTATGATACTGCCGGCCGTCCGTTCGGGAACATATTTGACACCCCTAACGAGTGAGCCAACTATTGCGAACAACGGGGTAAAAAAGCCCCGTCGCCTTTCAGCCCCACCCACGTAGCTTGCTCGGCCAGCCGACAAGGGTGGGACTACAAGGGGCCGGGCGCTTCCCTCTCTCCGCAGTCTTTGCCATTCTTTTCTCGATTAGTTCTGGTGTCGAATCCGTTCAAAATGGTACAGCCGGCAGTATGAGCAAGGGGAGCCACGGCTCGACGCAACGATCCGATTGCGTGCGGTCCCGCTGGCAAGCATATAAACAGTGTCAGCGTCTACCCCGTCCATAATGGGTGAACCGAGTGGCCAGGTGGATGCGGCGCTCGTGCGAGACGGTGTCGAATTCGACGCCAGAGATGTCAGGCTGCTTCGAGAAATTGGCGAGACCGGCTCGGTTGCGAACGCCTCGACAAATCTCGGTCGGTCACGTGCACAGGATCTCTCGCGGATCGAGCAACTCGAAGAAGCCTTCGGACCGTTAGTCGACCGACGCCGTGGGGGGAGTGGTGGAGGAGGAAGCCAACTGACGGAGAACGCGAGGCAGCTTCTGTCCCAGTACAGCAGACTCCAGGCAGCACTCACTGCAACCGCACAGGTTCCAGAAACTGTTCTGCAGGGGACGGTTAGGTCAGTATCCGGGGAACTGGCAACGGTCACAACTGATGTCGGCAGCGTACGTGGACTCCACAGTGGCGTAGACGCTGGTGACGATCTCCAGGTTCGGGTCGGAGCCGATGCGATAACAGTTCTCGATCCGACCGACGACCCGGAGCCCGATTCGACGAGTGCTCGAAACCGGTTCCGTGGGACAGTTTCCAGGATGGATACAGGTGACACGGTCTGTACGCTCAGTGTGGCGGTCGAACGAGTGAATTTTAAATCACTTGTTACGAACGATAGTGCTGCACGTCTTGGATTACAGGCTGGACGTAACGTGATACTAACATTTAAAGCGACCTCGACGAGACTCGTGGCAGTATAACCGAATTTGCTCGGCTGTAGCCTGCCGAGGGACCTTCGGGCCGGCGCTCTCATACGGATTGTTGTGATTCGTTACCGCGACGTTGAGACAGTGTGGTGGTTTCATAGTGATTAGTGCGACTGTTTACCGGTTCTTCACCACCCCGGGGTGGTGAGAGACCGGTAACGACTCGCACTAATCACTATCAGACCTGATCGCCCGGACGAACGATTGGAGGGCACTGAGGTCGCCGGTCGACCCGATCGCAGCGGTCGGATGGACCTGAGATATCTTCTGGACCCCCTCACTGCGAACGACGGTCCCCCGACTCGTCCGGGTGTCGGCGGCCACGAGGACGCCGTCTTCCGTCGTCAGGCCGACGAGCGTCCCGCCAGCCGCGGGACCACGGCCATCAGTTCGATAGTCTGGCCCGGTCGAATGCCGGTCGCCGGATGGAAAGCGTTCCATATCACCACCTGAGCGTCGTCCGAACTCACCGGTGTTAATACTGCCGGCTGTCCGTGCGTACAGATATTCGCCTCCCTGGGGTGGCGAATATTGTCAAAATGTTACAGCCGGCAGTACAAATCAGTTACTCGCCGCCGGCCACGGTTTCACGGGCGCGTCTCCCGCTGTCTTCGAGTCCGGCAGTGACGATGCGTCCGAGCTCTTCGCCACGGCGTGAGAACGAAAACGCAGCCGAGGGACTCTACGAGGAGTCCCGGCGCAGCTCCGGAAATGGCGGGGGCGAGCGTTTGTGGGCCGATCGTTGCTGCATCCGCTGGAACCGCCTGACTTCCTCGTCAGACACGCCAGTCCGTTCAGCGGTTTCCTCGACCGAACGGTCCTTCTCCACCAGCGCTTTCAACACCGCATCAATCGTTTCGTAGGACGCGCCGAGTTCTCCCTCGTCCGTCTGGTCCTCCCAGAGCGCCGCGGTGGGCGTCTTCTGAACGAACTTCTCGTCGACATCGAGTTCGCGGGCGACCGCCCGGATTTCGGTCTTGTAGAGGTCGGCCATCGGCCGAAGGTCGACTCCTCCATCTCCGTACTTGGTGAAGTAGCCGAGCAACAACTCGCTCTTGTTCGAGGGCCCGAGCACGAGGAGATCGTTCACGTTTGCCTCCAGGTACTCGAATACCATCCTGGTTCGAGCACGAGTGTTCCCTATCGCTACCTGTCCCGCGTCGTACGGCGTCGAGTTCTGGAACTGTTCGACGATCGGAGTGATGGCGATATCCCGGGACGTGATCCCGAGATCGGCAGCCAGTTCGCGGGCGTCTCCCATGTTATGCTCGTCACTCGGCGCACCTGGCAGAATCATGCCTGTGACGGCGTCGTTTCCAACTGCCTCGACCGCGAGAGTGGCTCCCACCGCAGAGTCGAGTCCGCCACTGACTCCGAGAACGTACCCCTCACTCCCTGTCTCCTCGAGCTGGTTGCTGAGAAACTCGATCATACGGTCGATAGCCCGAGTGATGTCCACGTCGGCCATATTGGGACGTTACAGGTGCCAACGACCTATAGGTTCCCTCGGTGAATCGCCTCGGGATCAAGCCCGGGGCACTCTCCGATACCACTTGTAAAACGGATCTCAGTCCTGGTGTGGCGCAACATAATCGCATTCGCCCACACACTCTTCTTTGCGTGGGCTTTCGCCGAGCACCTGTTCGGACTTCGCCCCACTTCGGAAGACAGTGATCCCTTTGAGATCGAGACGACGCGCGGACAGAAAGAT
>JAZKTU010000015.1:0-34801 GCA_036625385.1 Halovenus sp.
TCGAGACGCGCGTAATCCATTCTTTATGTACGTCCACTACAACGAACCCCACCGGGCGTACTATCCGCCGCTGCCCTACGTCGACCGGTTCACCGACGACATCGAGATGGCCCCCTCCGAGGCCGCGTCGTTCGCACTCGAGGTGCACCACACCCTCCTCGACATCGTCGCGAACGGCTGTAATCTGCGTCCCGAGGAGATGGAGGCCCTCGTCGCCATGTACGATGCCGAAATCGCGTACACCGACGAACTGGTCGGGGAGCTCCTCCAGCTGATAGAGAAGCGCCTGGGGGAGACGATCGTCGTCGTCACGGCAGACCACGGGGAGCTGTTCGGCGAAGACGACATGCTCGCGCACAAGTACAGCATGCACAACGCCGTTCTCAACGTTCCGATGGTCGTCGCGGGCGTTCCCGGCCTCGCCGATAGCGGGGTGATCCAGCACTCCGACGTCGTGCGGACAGTCCTGGAGAGCGCGGATGCAGACACGGGGACGATCCAGGGCGTCGACCTGCGGACCGACACCCGCGAGTACGCGATCAGCCAGTCGGGCGACAGCGACCTGGAGCCACTGTTAGAGAGAAATCCCGAGTTCGACCGGTCGAAGTTCTGCACCGAGGAGTACTCGGTCGTCCAGGACGGCGAGTACAAGTACGTACAGCGTCCAGAGGACCCGCGTCTGTACCCTCTGCCCGACGAAGAGACGAACGTCATCGCCGAAAACGAAAAGCGGGCGGCGGAGATGGACACCTGGCTCACGGAGTGGCTACAGACGGAGGGCCAGCCGGTCGGTTCGGGCTCGGAAGTCCAGATGGACGAGGAGATGCGGTCGAGACTCGCCGACCTCGGCTATCTCGACCACGAAATGTAGAACTGCCCCGGCTGACGCTGATTTCTCCGCCGCACCTACAGGTAGCCCAGGTCTTCGAGCTGTTCGCGAACCTCACTCGAGTCGCCAATATCCGCTTCCCGTTCCCGCGATGCTGGCGTGTGGTCGTGGCGGTCCAGTTCGGTCTCTAGCGCGTCCCGGACGTCCAGCACGCTCTCGACGTCCCCGATAGCTCCCCGATCCGTCGCAGCGATCATCGCCTCGTCGGTATGCAGGCCGTCCTGGAGGCCGTGGTCGCTGACGAGGACGAGTTCGTCGCCGTCACGGAGGTCGCCGCGGAGTTCGCCCACGAAGTCGTTCAGTTCCTCGTAGGCGCGTTCCTGCAACGCGGGCCGGTCGTAGCTGACGTGGCCAACGAGGTCGAGCCCGCTGGTGTACCCGAAGACGAGTTCGTACTGTCGGCTCCTGAGCGCGCGTCTGATCCGGGCAGTGCGGATCATCGCCATCTCCAGACACTGCTCGTAGAACGCGACGGGGTCGGCGGAGACGTGCCCGCCCTTCGATTCCGGATCGCGCTCGAACAGTTCGCCCATGTTTCGCCGGAGCTGGTGCTCCCGGTCGTCGGTATCAGTGTCGACCACGTAGTTCGGAATGCCGATGGTTTTTGCTGTGCAGTCGTCGAAGACGGTCGATATGCCGTGTTCGGCGTAGTACGACGACGGCGTCCGGAAGGCGTCTGCCGATGTCCGGTTGAGGAGCAGAGCCCCGAGCTGTGTCTGGACGGAATCCGGGAGAACGTAATCGCTCGCCTTGCTCCCGGCCCGCAGCACCGGGCTCTCCCAGGCGACGCCGTCGTCGAGTGTCAGCCCGTGGTCTTCGGGCTGGAGGCCCGTGATGATCGTCGGCCACAGCTCGTGCGTGCTCGGTTCCCCCGTCGAACTCGAGATCGTGTCGATCCGCCTGTGGTCGGCAAGCGTCAGGTGGGGATGGGCAGCGGAGTCGACGAGGTCGGCATCGAGCGCGTCGATGCCGAAAACGACAACAGTCATACAACGGCGTAACTCACCTGGCGAGTAATAGATTACGTCTCCGACCCCCCAGTGTTTCCAGCGATATCGCCGAGGATGGCACGATACCGCTCGACTGCGGCCTCGAAGCTGTACTCCGCCTCGACCAGGGCCCGGGCGTTCCGACTAACCGTATCCAGGTCCTCCCGCGCGAGGATCGCCTCGATCTCCGTCGCGAGCGACGCGCCGTCCACGTCGTCCATCAGGAACCCGGTTTCGCCAGCCCGAACCACGTCCGGGACGCCAGAGACGGGCGTCGCGTACGCCGGCGTCCCGCAGGCCATCCCCTCCAGAATCGCCGTCGGAAGCCCCTCGGTGGGCTGTGACGGTACGACCTGCAGCCGGAGCCGGTTCAGCTGTTCGGGGACCTCCTCCCGGTCGACCCAGCCGACGACCTCCACCGAACCCTGCGCGATTTCGTCGGCGAGTTCCCGTTCGAGCAACTCCCGGTAGTCGCCATCGCCCACGAAGACAAAGCGGATATCGTCGGGCAACTCCCGGGCAGCAGCTGCGAGTTCGGGGACCCGCTTCTCGGCGTCCAGCCGGCCAACAAAGCCCACGGCCGCTTCGCGCTCCGCGTAGGGCACCCGGACACCGAACTGCTCGGTATCGACAAAGCGCGCCCCCGACGTGTAGAGTTTCCCCTCGTATCGCCGGAGGCCCAGCTGGTCGGCCATCGCAGGGGTGTACGTCACGATGGCGTTCGCCACGCGGTAGCTTGCGCGTTCGAGCAGCGAGACCAGCCCTGCGAGCACGCGGGCGATGGGCACGGGAAGCGAGTCTTCCCACCGGAGACGCAAGGAGAGCGGAACGTCCCCGCGCGGTAACACCACGACGGTCTTTCCGACGAGGCGCGAAAAGACCACGGGAAGCACGTACGAGGTCGTCCCGAAAAACAGGATAATAGCCTCCTCACGGCGGGAAATAGCCCGACAGAGCCGGAGTTGGTTCAGCAGGAATCGGAGGGCCTCGGCGAGGACGGTCTGGCCGGCACCGGTCGCACTGAACTCGATGACGTCGTGGTCGTCCCGGAGTGAGTCGTCTCCCGGGAGGTTGGCAGTCAGTACGGAGACGGCGGTAATTTCGGCGATGACGTCGGCCAGGTCGTGTGCGTGGCTCTTCGAGGCGTGGCTCCGGTGGGGCTGTGTGACGATACAGACGCCCACGTCTCCGTCAGTCATCCTGAACGCCTCGCTGTTTCGTCCAGTCCATCTTGAAATCACCGGCCTCCGAGAGGTCGCGACCGTCTCTGCCGCGGGCGTGAGAGCCGGTCGTCCGCATCCACCCGCTGTAGCGTCCTTCCGCTGTTGTTTCGGGCACCTTACCGGTACCCGAGTTTGTCGAGTCGGTCCTCGACGACGCTCGCCACTTCCGTCTGCACTTCGTCCCCGTCCGGCCACGGCGGGAGGGCGTCGAGGAGGTGCTGTTTGACGTCGTCGGGAAGGTCGGTTCGCTCCTCCTCGGGGAGCACGTAGCCGACTTCCGTACCGTCGCCCCGCGAAACGATCAGTTTGTGCTGGCCGCTGTAGATCGCCTTCTTTTCGTAACCGCTGAGCGAGCCCTCGACCAGCGCCAGCCGGTCTCCCGACCCATCCTCGAGCAGCGAGCGGCCCGTCATCTCGGACGGGTTTATTCCCACGCAGTCGGCGAGGGTCGGCGGGATATCGATCAGCGAGACGTGCCCCTCGAAAGACCAGTCGCCGTTCGTCAGGAGCGGGACGCGAGCGAGGTGCTCGTACGGCGTTCCCCCGTGGCCGACACAGCCGGTTCCGCCGAAGTGGGAAACGTCGAACTGCACGTGTTCCCAGTGCATCTCCCCGTGGTCGGCGGTGATGACCACCAGCGGGTCCTCGACGAGCGACTCGAGACTGTCGACGAACCCGGCGATGGCGTCGTCGACGTAATCGACCGACGCGCGGTAGAGACGGCGGCGGTGCTCCCGATACCGCTCGCACTCAGCACCGCACTCCAGGGTCGCGTTGTACCGCCAGTTCTCGATGTCGTCCAGGGACTCGTCGACGTCGTATTTTTCCCAGTACTCCCCGGGCGGGTCGACCGGAACGTGTGGGTCGGCAAGCTGGAGGAGAGAGAAGGTGCAGTCGCGGCCGTCGACCCACTCGAGATAGTCGGCGAGAACGTCTTCGGCATTCGAGGTAATCGAGTGAGAGAGCGCGTGCTTCCCGAACCGGCCGGAGAGCGCGACAAACGGGGTGTCGTGGCCGAACCCGCCGTACGTGTCGTACCCCGCGCCAGCGAGTGATTCTGTGATCGTCTCGCGGCCGTCGTCCATTCGCGGCGGAAGCGTCAACCGTTCGGAGTCGTCGGGTTCGTCGGTCCGTTTCATCGCACCGTGTTCGTGGGGATAGACACCCGACACCAGCGAAGACATCGCCGGGAAAGTCCAGGCGCCTGGTGTGATGGCGTCACAGCCGTCGAGGGAGGCGAGATACGGCGTCGTCCCGGCGTCGACGTGGTCCGCCCGCAGGGCATCGACGACGACGCAGACGATGTGGTCCGGGGCGTCGTCGCCGGCCTCGTATTCGGGGAGGGATTTCTGCTTGAACGCGTGATCTGCCTTGCGAGTCTGGTAGAGATCGTACGGAACTGCGAGCCGTCGCTTGAGACCGGGCGGGAGTGTCTCGATCAGTGTCCGTTTGAGATTCATTCGTTGCGAGTTCTTGTGCCGGTGTCTTTGTTGTTGGTTTCGCGCCGGCGGTGACGGGGAGGCACAACCCGTCTGGATGGCGTCACTCGAACCACTCGACGGTCTCTCTGAGACCCTCGCGAAACCCGACAGCCGGGTCGTACCCCAGTGTCGCTCTCGCCCGTCCGATATCGGCGACCGAGTGGCGGACGTCCCCCGGCCGGGGGTCGTCGTGTGTCGGCTCGATCGCCGTCCCCAGGACTGCGTTGAGGTGCTCGACGAGTTCGTCGATCGTGAGACGCTCGCCGCGCGCGACGTTGAGGACTCTCCCTGTAACGTCGCTTTGGGCGGCGAGGATGTTCGCCTCCACCACGTCGTCCACGAAGACGAAATCGCGGGACTGCTCGCCGTCCCCGTAGATGACGGGCCGCTCCCCCGCGAGCATCAACTCCGTAAACTTCGGGACGACTGCGGCGTACTCGCCCTGCGGGTCCTGTCGCGGGCCGAAGACATTGAAGTACCGGAGTGCAACCGTCTCCAGGTCGTAGAGGTCACTCGCCTGCACGGCGAGTTGCTCGGTGTAGTACTTCGAGAGGGCGTACGGCGACTCCGGCGAGACGTCCATCGTTTCGACTTTCGGGAGTTCCTCGCCCGAACCGTACACTGCCGAGGAGGAGGCAACGACGAGCGACTCGACACCGGCCTCGCGGGCACAGTCGACGACTGTCGCCGTCCCGGTACAGTTGATGTCGGTCGTCGTGACCGGGTCGTCGACGCTGCGCGGGACGGAGGCAACTGCCGCCTGGTGGAACACCCAGTCGACCCCTTCGAGCAGTTCGCCGAGGGGCGCCGCGTCGCGGACGTCAGTCTCCGAGAACGAAAACGCCGGATCCGATCGCAGGGGTTCGAGGTTCGCTCGCCGTCCCGTGGCGAACGTGTCGATACCGCGAACCTCGTGGCCACGTTCGAGCAGTTCGTCGGCGAGGTTCGAGCCGATAAAGCCCGCGACGCCGGTGACCAGAGCCGTCTGCATACCGGCGACTTGCGTGGCGGAGGTTTGAGTGTGTCGATACGGGTGACCGCCGTCGGCCAGCCGGCAGCTCCCCGTCGACGGGTCGTCGGACCGCGCGTACTGTCGTAACGGGCCGGTGCAGTCGGCGTTATCGCCACGTGAGCAACCCGTAGAGGTAGCCCACCCCGACGGTAGCCGTCAGCACGAACAGCGCAACGAGCTGTGCGAGTTTCGTCGTGTTCGGCGCGAGCAGCACCGACTTCACCCGTTGGGGAACGAAGGAAAGGAGCAGTTGTCGGAGGAAGGCCGACTCCTCGGCACTCGCATCACTCGAGACGATCGTCTCCATCGCCCGCTTCGAGTAGCCCTGCCAGAACGCCCGGTCCAGCAGCCAGCGTTTCTCGGTCCGGAACGCGAAGACCTTGTGGCCGACCTTCGCCTCGGGGTTGTAGATCACCCCGTGGCCGTACGCCTCGCGCATCCTGGCACAGAGCTCCGCCTCTTCGACCTGCAGGTTCCTGTCGCCCCGGCGACCGACCTGCGTCTCGAACCCGCCAAGCTCCTCGAGCACGTGCGTCCGAAAGGAGATATTCGAGCCGAACGTGTTGCGCACTTCCTCGCCGGGTTCGGCAAACCCCCGGTGGGTGACACCCACGAGCCAGTAAAACTCGGCAGGGAGGAAGTCGGGTTTGCCGGCGACCCATATCGGGGTCATCCGGCCCCCGACCGCGATGGCGTCCGTTGACTCGTAGACAGAGACGAGTTCCTCGAGCCAGTGTTTGTCGGCGACGGCGTCGTCGTCCAATAGCGCGACGACGTCGCCCGTCACGTGTTCGAGTGCCCGATTGCGGCTCCCCGAGAGACCGAAATTCTCGTCGTTGCAGCGAAGCGTCACTCCGTCGACGTCGCCGTAGTCACCCCGCACACGCTTGCACAGCGCCTCGTTGCCATCGACGACGACGACGATTTCGATATCGTCGTACGTCTGGCCTCGCACGCTCTCGATGGCCTCAGTGAGGTGGGGATACATCTCCTCGTCGTACGTGCAGATGACGACTGAGACCTTCATTACCCGCGCTTTCCCCGGTCGAAGCAAAAGGGTTGTGTCCGCGCCTTCGGCCCGGGCGGACCCCCTCTCGGCTCAGAACTCGTCGAGCGACGCCTGGCCCCGCGCGGCGAGCACGTCCTTGCTGGTCTGCCAGGACTCGCGGGCACAGGCGGGCAACTCGCCGTGGTCCCGGACGTACGCGGCGAGAAAGTCCCGGGTCTGTCCGTCACTGGGGTAGCCGCTGCCGACAGCGCCGTACCCGGCGGCCAACCGGTCGACGTGCGCGTCCCGTTCGACTTTGGCGACGATACTCGCCGCGCTGACGACCGGATACGTCTCGTCTGCCCCGTGTTCGGCGTGGAGGTCGAGCGCGGCGTCCACCCGCTCGCCGACTCGGCGCTCGAACCGGACCGCGTTGGTGTCGCCCGCGTCCACGTAACCCGTCAGTCCGTCACGGGCCACGACAGCCAGGGCCTCCGCCTGGGCCGCGACAGTCAACTGGTTCATGTCCGTCGCCGGGTCGTCGATGCGCTCGACGGGGATTTCCGCGACACCGACAGCGTCCGCTCGTTCCCGGACGAGCGCCGCCAGGTCCTCCCGGCGCCCGGCGGTGAGTTGCTTCGAGTCCGCAACCGAGTCGGGGAGCACGTCCGGGTCGACTCGGACAGCCGCGGCGAACATCGAGCCGAGAACCGGCCCCTTGCCAGCCTCGTCGACGCCGACCTGCATACCCTCCGGTGGTGGCGAGTCCGGCATAAGCCTTGTCGGTACCGACGCTTCCGGGCCAGCCTCGTCGGTAGCGGGAGAGAACACGGTCGTCGGGCGAGACCGTGCACGCAGTCAGCCTGCAAGGTCGGCCCGGGCGACGCGGAGAAAAAGTGCGAGCGCGACGAGCAGATATCCCGCAGTCAGGGGCAAGAGGAAGTCGCGAGCGAACGCCTGGAGGGCGGTAACGTAGGGGATGCCGAGCAGCGGCAAAATCGCGGTCAGTACCACGAGCCTATCCGAGTCGGCCATGTCACGCGTATCTGTCAGCCTCGACCCCACAGTCCTCACAGACCGTCACCAGGGCATCGGTGTCGTCGGCGCGGTCGATACGCGCCGGCGTGCGAGTCCCGCAGTCGGGACAGGGCGTCCGCAACTCCGTCTCGAAGGTCGCTGTCCCCTCCAGGACGTAGAACACCTCCTCCTGTTCGGGATGGCGGTGATACCCGAAGGCGAACGTCTCCCCCGGGGCCAGCTCGAAGTAGTTGACGTTGACGTGGTCAGTGGCAAGTTCCCGCCCCAGGGGCCGTTTGACGCTCGCAGGGCCGGCCCGGGAGGGTGCGTCGCTCGTCCCGGCAGGATTTGACGGAACGCTTATACTCTCCACGGCGCACGTCCAAAGCGAGAGCGATGGGCGAGGACGGGTTCGAACTGGAGACGCGGTACCCCGCGGACGAACGGGTGTATCCACCCGAGACGTTCGTCAACCAGGCGAATCTGACGGACGAGAGCGTCTACGACGAGTTCGCGGAGAACTGGCCCGACGTCTGGATGCAGGCGGCTGACCTGCTCGAGTGGGACGTGTCGCCAACGACGGTGTACGACCCCGGGTCGGGGTCGTGGTTTCCCGACGGCACCCTGAACGCCTCGCGTGTCTGTGTGGACAGGCATCTCGACGACCGAAAGAACCAGCTGGCGCTGGTCTGGGAAGGATATCGCGACGAGACACGGACGTACACGTACCTCGACCTCTCGCGGGAGGTCAACGAAGCAGCAGCAGCACTCCGGGAGCTGGGCGTCGAAGAGGGTGACATCGTCACGCTACACATGCCGAAGATTCCGGAGTTGCCAATCACGATGCTCGCGTGTGCCCGCATCGGCGCGCTCCACGCGGTGGTGTTTGCGGGCTTCTCGGCTGACGCGCTGTCGGAACGGATGGCGCGGTCCGGCTCCGAGTACCTCGTCACGTCTGATGGGTACTACCGGCGGGGAAACGCCGTCTCGCTGCTCACGAAAACCGAGACAGCCCGCGCCGCCGTCGACCAGGACATCGATATCGTCGTCGTCGACAGACTCGGGAACACCGAGCGGGCGGACGGAACGGACTGGTTCGACTACGAGGAGTTACTCGCCCGGCACGAGCGCGAGCGCGTCCCGCCAGTCGAGCGCGCGGCGACCGACGACCTGTTTGTCATCTACACGTCCGGGACAACCGGCGAACCGAAACGGGTGACACAGACGACGGGTGGCTACCTCTCCTACGTCGCCTGGACGGCCCGGACCGTCCTGGATATCGACCCCACCGACACCTATCTCTGTACCGCCGATATCGGCTGGATCACGGGCCACTCCTACATCGTCTACGGCCCCCTCGCGCTCGGAACCTCGGTGTTGCTCACCGAGGGTGGTGCCGACTATCCGCCAAAGACGAAGCTGTGGGAACTCATCGAACACCACGCCGTCGACGTGTTCTACACCGCACCGACGGCCATCCGGACGTTCATGAAGTGGGGACCGGAGTACCCCAACCAGCACGACCTCTCGAGCCTCCGCCTGCTGGGTACCGTCGGCGAACCCATCAACCCCCGCGCCTGGAAGTGGTACTACAGACACATCGGCAACGAAGAGTGTCCCGTTGTCGACACCTGGTGGCAGGCCGAGACCGGCGGCATGATGATCACGACGCTGCCGGGTATCGGTGAGATGAAACCAGGGTCGGTCGGGCCGCCCCTCCCGGGGATCAGTGTGAGCGTGGTCGACAGCGACGGCGAACCCGTCGAACGCGGCACGGGTGGCTACCTCGTCGTCGACAGGCCGTGGCCGGGAATGCCCCAGGAACTCTCTGCGGGGGTCCGCTGGGCGAAGCAGGACGACGTGACCTATCTCGATGGGTTCGACTGGGCGTACGCGACAGGCGACGGGGCACTCGTCGACGAGGACGGCTACGTCACGATCCTGGGCCGGGTCGACGACGTCCTGAAGGTGTCGGGCTACCGGCTCGGGACACTGGAACTGGAGTCCGCAATCCTGGGCGTGACCGGCGCCGCCGAGGCGGCTGTCGTCGGTGGCGAATGCGACGACGGGACACGCGGTCTGTTCGCGTACGTCAGACCCGCCGACGGACAGCCCCCGACGGAGAAGTTGCAGGAGGCCATTCTCGACACGGTGAATACCGAGGTCGGCGAGTTCGCGCGCCCGGACCGCATCATCTTCACCCCCGAATTACCGAAGACACGGTCGGGCAAGATCATGCGCCGCCTGCTCGTCGATATCGTAAACGACGACGAGATAGAGGACACCAGCGTGCTCCGCAACCCCGAAATCATCAACGAGATCAAGTCGACGCTCCGGAGCGGCTGATACTGCCGGCTGTACGTGCGTGAATACTTCCAAAATGGTACAGCCGGCAGGACGAGAGTCCTCACGCAACTGGGTAGGCGACGCCGTGAATCGTCGACTCGACGGGCCCGGGCGTTTCATTTTTGACGTGCGAAGCGAAACAGTAGGACGGGGAATCCCCGCCAGAGGGGGACGCGTCCCGCGGATATCCACGCCTTCGCGGCCGGGAACGCCCCCCCAGCACGCCGCTTTTCGCGTCGTGATCGCGGCGTCAGGGATATCTAGGAACCGAAACACGGGGACGGTACCAGCGGGTGCCTGTGTCAGGCAGACCCAACATCTATATTGCAGGCTTCGCAATATTTTCATGAACCGAAATGGACGGTGTCGAACCGGCGGTGCACCTGTCGACGCGGGAGTACGAGAAGCTCCGGCAGTCCGCCCAGACCCATCGCGAGGAACTGATCATCCGGCTCTGTGGCGAGGCAGGCCTCCGGGCAGCCGAGGTCGCTGCCGTTCGGCCCGCCGACGTCACTGGCTCCGGCGGGGCAGCCCGGACGCGCTACTTCGTGACAGTCCACGGGAACGACGACAGCACGCGCACTGCGTACCTCCCCTCGAATGTCGCACACGACTTCTGGCAGTACGTCCGCAGTAACGGCATCGCGGACGAGGAGACGGTAGTCGGAGTGACAGGCCGCCGGGTCCAGATGATCGTCAACGAGATCAGCACGCGCGCCGCTGACCGGACCGGGATGACCACCTTCGAGGAGGTCACACCGTCCACGCTCCGCCGGTACTTCGCACGGCGACTCCTCGTCGAACACGGTGTCGACGCCCGCGTCGTCACGGCCGTGGGTGGCTGGGAAGGGGTCGACGGCGTCCTTCAGACGCTGGATACGCCGACCCGCGAGGAGATTGCCGCGTCGTTCGAGCGCATCGAAACGCAAAACGAGCGACAGTCGGGCCGGCTTCCCCGTGTCGTGAAAACTTTCGCCGCGGCAGACGAGAGCCTCGTCGAGGCGGGCACCCGCGACGAGATAGAAACCCTGGTCTGTGATCGCCTCGCCGACACCGTGTACCGTGCTGCCTGGGTAACCGAAAAGGACCACAGGGACCGGATTACCGTCCGGACGCACGCGGGTGAGCGCGGCGACCGGTTCGAGGGAGCAAGCGACACCGGCATCGCCCGCCGGGCGTTACAGACCGGCGGAACGCTCGTCGCACCGGACGACCCGGGGCCACGGGGCGACAGCGAGGGGCGTGGGCTGCTGTCAGCTGTGCCACTCTCGCACGGTAGGTCGAGCTACGGCGCGCTGGTCGTCCGGGCTGTCAGCGACGACGCGTTCGACGAACCGGAGCGGTCGGCACTGACGGCGTTCGGACGGCGCGTCGCGCAGGCCATCACTGCGACGGAACAGAAACGGCTGCTGCTGGGGGACACAGTCCTCGAGTTGACGTTCCGGTACAGCGACGGCGACGCCGCTCTCCTCGGCATCTCGCAGGAAGTCGGGTGTACACTCGTGCTCGAAGGGATGGTCCCCGGCGAGGCGGGGTCGCTGCTCTGTTTTGTCGAGATGAGCGATGTCTCGCCCGAGCGGGCGCTTGCGGGAGCAAACGCCTCGGACCTGACCGGCGACGCGCGCCTCGTTCAGCGCCGCAACGACGACTGCGTGCTCGAAATCGAACTCGGGACGGACTCGCCGGTCGCCGTCCTTGCAGAGCGGGGTGCGACCGTCACAGACCTCGAAATCACGGACGGCATCGCGACGCTCGTCACCGAAGTCCCGCCCAGCACCGACGTCCGCGGGCTCAACGAGGAGTTGAAACGGCACTACCCCTCGGTCGAGTTACACAGCAAACAGGAACAGTCCCCGACGATGTCGCCGTCGGATGTCGAGGAGTCACTCGAGGAGCGTCTCACCGAGAAACAGCGGGCGGTACTCGAAGGAGCCTACCGTGCCGGCTACTTCGAGTGGCCCCGTGGCTCGACTGCCGAGGACCTCGCCGACTCCATGGGTGTCTCCTCGCCGACACTCCACAACCACCTCCGTCGCGCACAGCAGAAGCTTCTCGAGGCAGTTCTCGACGAGGAATCGATGCGCCGCGACCCACAGCTAAACTAGGGCCGGTCGAACCCGGTGGTCAGCGACGGGTGCCGACGCCGCAGCCTGGAGCGACCGACCCCGGCGCCCAGATAAATGTCTTCAATAATAATCATAGTTTGGGATATTTAGCATCTGGTCTTAATATGGACGTGGTCGGAGATGCAGTTGCCATGCCAGACGACGATATCGATGTCGAACTCGAGGCACGCCTCGAAGAGCAGGAAGTGTTCGAGCCGCCGAGCGAGTTCGTGGAACAGGCGAACATCTCGGACTCGTCGGTTTACGATGCGTTCGAGGAGAACTGGCCCCACGAGTGGGAGCGAGCAGCGGAGTTGCTCGACTGGGAGCAAGAGTGGGACCAGGTGCTCGACGACTCGAACGAACCGTTCTACGAGTGGTTTACCGGGGGGAAATTGAACGCGGCCTACAACTGTGTCGACCGACACGTCGAGGAGCGCGGCGACGAACCGGCGATCGAGTGGGTCGGCGAACTCGGCGAGGAGCGCACCTACACGTACCGCGAGCTACACCAGGAAGTCAACGAGTTCGCGGCGGCCCTGCGCGAGCAAGGCGTCGAGGAGGACGACGTCGTCGCGATGTACATGCCGATGGTCCCGGAGTTGCCCATCGCGATGCTCGCGTGTGCCCGCATCGGCGCACCCCACGCGGTGGTGTTTGCGGGCTTCTCGGCGGACGCACTGGCCGAGCGGATGAACGCCGGCAACTCGGAGTATCTGGTCACGGTCGACGGCTACTACCGTCGCGGTGACCCGCTCCAGCACCTGGAGAAAGCCCGGAACGGGCTCGAGCAGGTCGAGCACGAGGCGACGACGATCGTCGTCAACCGGCTCGGCGACGACAGCGAGGTCGACTCCCTTCCCGAGGAGCGAGCCTACAGCGACCTGATCGAGGCCAACGAGGGGGCGGAAGTCGAACCCGTCACCCGCGACGCGGAGGACATGCTCTTCCTGATGTACACGTCGGGAACGACCGGGAAGCCAAAGGGCGTGAAACACACCACGGGTGGCTACCTCTCCTACGTCACGTGGACCAGCCACGCCGTCCTCGACGTCAAACCCGACGACAACTACTGGTGTTCGGCGGATATCGGCTGGATCACGGGCCACTCCTACATCGTCTACGGCCCCCTCGCGCTCGGAACCTCGGTGTTGCTCACCGAGGGTGGTGCCGACTATCCGCCAAAGACGAAGCTGTGGGAACTCATCGAACACCACGCCGTCGACGTGTTCTACACCGCACCGACGGCCATCCGGACGTTCATGAAGTGGGGACCGGAGTACCCCAACCAGCACGACCTCTCGAGCCTCCGCCTGCTGGGTACCGTCGGCGAACCCATCAACCCCCGCGCCTGGAAGTGGTACTACAGACACATCGGCAACGAGGAGTGTCCCGTTGTCGACACCTGGTGGCAGACCGAGACCGGCGGCATGATGATCACGACGCTGCCGGGTGTCAAGGATATGAAACCGGGATCGGCGGGGCCACCCCTCCCGGGGATCAGCGCCGATATCGTCGACACCAGCGGTGACCCAGTCGGGGCCGGACGTGCGGGCCACCTCGTCGTCAACAGGCCCTGGCCCGGGATGCTCCGGACGCTCTACAAGAACGACGAGCGGTTCCTCAACGAGTACTGGGACGAGTACTCGAACCCCGACCGCGACGAGTGGGTCTACTTCCCCGAGGACGGGGCGAAGATCGACGACGACGGGTATATCACTGTGCTCGGCCGCGTGGACGACGTCCTCAACGTCTCGGGGCACCGACTGGGGACGATGGAGATCGAGTCGGCGATCGTCGGCGTCGAGGGCGTCGCGGAAGCCGCAGTCGTGGGGGGAGACCACGAAATGAAAGGCGAAGCAGTGTACGGCTACGTCATTACCGAGGACGGACAGGAAGAGACCGAGGCGTTCCGCCAGGAGATCGTCGAGGCGGTCGAGAACGCGATCGGCCCGATCGCCCGGCCGGAACAGGTCGTGTTCACGGGCGAACTGCCCAAAACGCGGTCGGGCAAGATCATGCGCCGCCTGCTCGAGGACATCGCCAACGGCGACGAACTGGGTAACACGAGTACGCTTCGCAACCCCGATGTCGTCCACGACATCCAGGAGCGAGTGCAAGGCGACTAGACGAACCTACAACAATGACAGACACTCAGGACGAACCAGATAGCGAATCAGCAGCCACTCGAACAGACGGCGGTATGAGTGATGTCGAACGGGAGGAACAGATCGACTACCTCGACGTCGAAATAAACCTGCTGAGGCCGGCGACGCCGTTCATGCGCGACCACCTGAAGGTCATCTGGACCGGCTTCATCATCTGGGTGTTCACGACGTTCGGGCCGATTACGCTGACCCGGCTCGCGCCCGACGCGATGACCCAGACGATGCCGATACTGGAGTTCCCGCTCCATTACTTCCTGATCGCCGTCGGAGGGCCGACCGCGGCGCTTCTCCTCTCGGTCTGGTACGCACGCAAGCGCGACCAGATCGACAGGAAGTACGACATCCAGCAGCCCACCCCGGGTGAACCCCGGGCCGAGGCTGAAACCGGTGAGGAAGACGTTGCGGCGACTGACGGGGGTGTCGCCGAATGATCGAGACTGCACTGCTGGTAGACGTCGTGTTGCAAGCCGAGGAACTACTCCCGGAGGGGCTCGACATTTCGTTCAAGATCCTGCCGGCGATCATCGTCGTCGCGATGATGCTGCTGTTTCTCGCTGTCGGGATCATATTCACCGTCGCCTCCACCGACGACATGTGGGTCGCTGGCCGCTCGATCGGGAACATCGAGAACGGCATGGCCATCGGTTCGAACTGGATGTCGGCTGCCTCGTACCTCGGGATGGCGGCCCTGATCGCGCTGTCCGGCGTCTACGGGCTCGCCTTCGTCGTCGGCTGGACGACGGGATACTTCATCCTGCTCATCTTCCTGGCCGCGCAGATGCGCCGGTTCGGGAAGTACACCGCACCGGACTTCGTCGGGGACCGCTTCAACTCCGACTCGGCGCGCGCCATCGCGGCGGTCACGACGTTCCTCATCGGCTTCGTTTACGCGCTCGGACAGGCCCGCGGGATGGGGCTGGTCGGCATGTACGTCCTGGGTGACCTCGGTATCCCCGGCCTGAGCGCGTATCAGGCGATGATGATCCTGTTCATGGTCGTCACCGTCGGCTACCTGGCGCTGTCCGGGATGCTCGGTGCGACCAAGAACATGGCGGTGCAGTACGTCATCCTCATCGTCGCGTTCCTCGTCGGGGTGCTCGCCACTGGCTGGGCGGCGGACTTCTCCACAATCCTGCCCCAACTCGAGTACGGAGCGCTGATAGGCGAACTCGGGGCGGAGTTCTCTACCCCGTTCGAGACCGGGAGCTACTACCTGTGGATCGCGACCTGTTTCAGCCTCATCTTCGGGACCTGTGGCCTCCCGCACGTGCTCGTTCGGTTCTACACCGTCGAGAACGAACGGGTTGCCCGCTGGTCCTGTACCTGGGGCCTCTTTTTCATCTGTCTGCTCTACCTCAGCGCGCCGGCCTTCGCCGCGTTCGGGACGGCACTTTACACGGAGAACGTGCAGCCGACCTACGGTGACCCCGGAATGACCGGCGCTGCGGGCGACGTCATCGTCGTGCTGGCAAGCCAACTGGCTGGCCTGCCGACGTGGCTGGTCGGCCTCGTCGCGGCGGGCGGGATTGCCGCCGCAGTCGCGACGGTTTCCGGCCTGTTCATCGCCGCGTCGTCAGCGATCTCTCACGACATCTACGCGAACATCATCAACGAGGACGCGACCCAGCGCCAGCAGGTGCTGGTCGGGCGGCTGAGCATCGTCCTCATCGGTGCTATCACGGTCGTCTTCGCGCTCGATCCACAGCAGCCCATCGCCGCGCTCGTCGGCTTCGCGTTCTCGCTTGCAGCCATCGTGCTGTTCCCGATGTTCTTCGTCGGCTTGTGGTGGGAGGACGCGAACCGGCAGGGCGCACTTACCGGGATGATCCTCGGCCTCATCCTCTGGTTCATTCCGATGCTCAACGAGGGCAACTTCGGTCTCGTCAACGGTGGCGAAGGCTTTGGCATCGCCGTGCTCGAAAGCTGGATGCCCGCTATCGGCTCGGCCCTCATTGCGATGCCGATCGTGGTCGTCGCCATGGTCTTCGTCTCCTACGTGACGGACGAACCGCCACAGGACACGAAGATGCTGGTCCGGCAGTGTCACAGCCCCGAGCCGATGGGCAAAGACACGACTGCAGCGGAGGTCGTGGCGGAAAAGACTGACGGCGGCGTGACTTCAGACGACGACTAACCATGTACGACAGAATACTCGTTCCGACGGACGGCAGTGACGTAGCGGAGACAGCTGTCGACCAGGCAGTGGACATCGCCTCGAAGTACGGTGCAGACGTGCACGCACTCTACATCGCAGACACCGATGCCATCGCCTACAGCCTCGGTGTGGAGCAGGTCGACCGGATCCGACAGGGCAAATTCGGTGAGATGACCGAGTTGCAGGAGAAAGCCGAAGCCGCGACGGGCTACGTCAGAGAACAGGGGGAGAAACACGGTCTCGACGTGACTGAACACCACGCGGGTGGCCAGCCACACGATATGATCGCCGACTACGCCGAGGACCACGACGTGGACCTCATCGTTATGGGCAGTCACGGCCGGGCTGGCGTCCGCCGTGCCCTGCTCGGGAGCGTCACCGAGCGCACGCTGCGATCGACACACGTCCCCGTCCTCGTCGTGGACTATCGAGGCGCTCAGGAGGAGTGATACTGCCGACGGTACCACCACCTCCCCCTCGAACACGGCGCTCGCCCCCGGATTTTGGCTCTCGTAAGACTAACATCAGTCAGTTCCGTTGGTCCCAGTATGATCATCCAGACAGGGCAACCAGGGACGGAGTCGGTGCCGCCATGAGCCTCGTCGAGCGACTGCAGGAACACGTCCGGGAGCACAAGTCCGGCATGCTGTACGACCTGATGTTCGCAGTCGTCTGGGTCGGGGTCGTCTCCTTTCTCTTCGATTTCGTGTTCGTCGGTGCCCCGACCTGGGCGTACTACATGTTTCTCGCCGCGGGCATCCCGGCGTACTTCGGGTTTTTCTTTTCGCTAGAACTCGTGAGAGGGCTGGACGAACCACCCGAGTAAACTCCCGCGCTTAGTTCGTTCGGAGCGTAGTTTCCCGTTCCCGTGGAGGACCTCCGCCTCGAACACGGTGAATCAGCCCTCCGTGTTTTCGATGTAGCGCTGTCTCAGGCGCAGACAGTAGAGACCTGCCGAACCGAAAATGACGGGTAACGTCATCACTCCGATCGAACCGCTCGTGAACGCCGAGTAGGCGGTTCCGCCGGCCAGAATCATGAAGAGAATCGACAGCAACCCGGTGATGGGGATGACGTACCCGTCCTGGAAAACGTTTCGCCCATCGTTGTTTCCGGCACCCTCCATATCACACTGTTTGGCTGTCACTGACTAAAAACTCCCCCACGGTTACTCGGCGCGCTCGACGTCGAGTTGCTCGTCGATGTCCTCGATCCACTCCGCGTCCGCGAGTTCCTCCATCTGCTCCCGGAAGTGCTCCTCGCAGACGCCGACTCGCACCCCGTCTTTCTCGACGGTCACGTCCGCCCCCGCTTCGCAGTAGTGGCATTGCATACTCCAGTGTTCGGTGGCGCCAGCATTGAACCCTGCGACTTCTGCCTCGGTTGCCGGTTCCACAGCCTTCGCACATCCCCAGAATTCGACACCCCGGACTGCCGTACGGCCCCTGTCCGACAGCCGACAGCATCAGAGCGCGTCCCGGAACTGCGCGTAGGCCTCCGGTCCGAGACCCGCACGTCCCAGCGTGGTATCGTGGGCGTCGCTCCCGCCGGTGGCGAGAACCTCGTGGTCGATCCGTGCCCGCTCGACGACCGTCTCGTCGACTCTTCGGTCGTAGGGGTATTGCCGCTCGACGGCATCGAGGCGGGAAAGAAGCGCCAGGGCAGCCGCCGGATCGGGGTACCGAAGCGGATGCGCCAGACTCACCACTCCACAGGCCTCCCGGAGGACGGCCACCCCCTCATCGAAGGAGGGGATATCGCGGGCGACGTAAC
Organism: Halovenus sp.; assembly: GCA_036625385.1. Taxonomy (GTDB): domain Archaea; phylum Halobacteriota; class Halobacteria; order Halobacteriales; family Haloarculaceae; genus Halovenus. The sequence goes on from JAZKTU010000015.1 coordinate 18,147, forward strand.
ACGGGCAGTCGTAGCCGATGAGTTGCTCGAACGCCTCCTCGTACGTGTACGGCGCCGGGCCCTCCGCGATGGCACGCGCGATATGGGGACGGCCAACCCCCGGTTCCAGTGGAACCGCCGGTCGGACACCTGTCTCGGCCTCGAGACAGTCGAGCATGGTCCGTGCCCGCTCGATGCGGTTGTCCTGCAACTGCGCTACGAGGCGGGTGAGCGCGTCGGTTCGGTGGGCGGCGTACCCCAACAGGTCGACCCGGTTCTCGCCGGCCTGGACCCGCAACTCGATCCCGTGGATGAGGGTCACCCCATCGCGCGTTTCGACCGGGCCCGGAAGCGCCGGATGCAGCCGGTCGTGGTCGGTGAGGGCCACCACCTCGACGCCGGCCTCGCGGGCGGCGGCGGGCACCTCGGGGAGCGTCAACTGGCCGTCAGAGTTCGTCGTGTGGACGTGCAGATCGGCGACAACCATGCACGACCGTTCGTCCCCAGGCTCTTATACCGACGGTTGTGACCGCTCGCGGATTCGGCTGGACCGACACACGCCCGTCAGGAGCGACTCCGTCGGAGCCGTCCGTCCGATGTGTGTCCCTTATACACATACGACACCCTAGAACAGTTTATAATTATAGATGGTGAAGGTTTAAGACCCTCGAGTCGCGAGGGAATGTATGAGACGTCTGAGTGATGCAGAGGAGACGTTCGAGGCACAGAGATTCCCGTGTACCGGTTCCGAACTCGCCAGCGAGTACGGTGACCTGACAGTCGAGTTGCCAAACGGTGATACGACTGTCGCCGAAGTCTTTGAGACGTTGGCGGACGAGGAGTTCGCGAGCAGCAGGGAGGCCTGCCGGACGGCCTACGGCGTGCTCGGCGAGGATGCGATCGGACGAAAGGGGTACAGCGACCGCGATCCGACGCTTCCCGGCGAGGACGGCCACCGTCCCATCTCGCTCTGATACGGATCAGTGCGACGACAGTTGCGGCTGCTCGACACCCTGGAGCGACCGCTCCCTGTTTCGCCGCCGCGGTCGGGCGCTGGTCGCGGATCCGGCTGCCGTCACCGCCGCAGCCAGGAGAGAAACCCTCTCTCGCCCGTGTCGTCGCTCTCGGATGTATCCTCCGCAGCGAGTTCCGCGTCGATCTCCTCCTGAGTGATGTCGAAAAACTCCTCGTCCGGGAGCGAGACGTCGAGTACGTCGAGTTCGGTCGGCTGACCCTGGTTGTCGAAGGCCTGCCAGTCGTTCCAGCCGTACGGTGCCCCGGCGATGATGTGGACCTGCCCTTTGCCAAACGTCATCAGGTCCGCGTCGCTCGGTCGGAGAACGCCGTTGGGATGTGAGTGGACCGACCCGACCGTCTGGACGTGGTTTGGTTCCATCATCGTCTTCACCGTCGCGCTGGTCGGGTTCGATTCGGTCCCCGGGATGACCAACACATCCGTGATAACCTGTCCGGACCGGTCCAGTCCGAGCGTCCCCGCGTTGTCCGCCCGGAGAAACCCCATATACTCGTTCGGATGGGTTTGCTCGGAGGCGTTCAGAATAAAAGCGAGAGTCTCCCCGGCAATCCCGAGGAGTTCGTCCGACCGGAACAGTCTCATAGTGGATATTCGTGGTTCGGACTTCTAATACTGTCGGACGTACCGTCGGCCCGAAGGGGTGACACTCGGGCCGCGGCGTTCGTCGAGGGGAGCAACGGACTGTGGTTGTCGACACCGTGTCCCACGAGTGACCGTCTCGCAGATCGAGGCACGGCTGTCGCGGATCGATGGCGGTACCCAATCACAGCAGTCCAGACGAGTCAACCTGTCGTCCCGGCCTGCCCGGTGGTGCTCACAGCCCGATTGCTCAGCCGGTCTGCGTTCCCATGTGGTAAGAATCGAAGGACGGTTTAACGTGGAAGGGGGCGAACTACCGGGAGATGGCACAGAAGGAACCCGCCGACGCAGGCGGATCAGCCCGGACGGTGATCAGCGACCCGCTACGGGTTCAACTCGCCATCGAACCACATCCGGAAGCGAACTGTGCGCTGGCCGGAGCGATGGACACCGGGGACGTCACACAGGAACTGCGGGTGGCGAAAGACCCTGACGAGGGAACACCGTGCTGTTCGTCCTACGAGTGTCATCTGGAGACATCAGCGTCTGGCGGGTCGGAAGGTAGACGCCAGTACCGGACCTCGTCTGTCGAAGGGCCGTGCATCTGCCCTGTGTTCGCATCCGGGGACTGTATATCGCGTCTCAAGGGAGTCAGGAACGGCGAGATAATCGCCGTGCTGACTGTGCCGGACCGGACGGCGCTGCGCGAAATAATGCAGGAACTCGATGCCGCGGGCGCCACTGTCGACGTCGAGTGGCTCGTCTGTCAGGACAAGCCGGAGGCGACGACCGAGATCGACGTCAGCAATATCACCGACAAACAGCGAGAGGCCGTCGAGACAGCGCTGGAGATGGGGTATTACGAAACCCCGCGGCAGGCGGACCTGAGTGCGGTCGCTGACCGGTTGGGTATCTCCGAATCTGCCACGTCCCAGCGGCTGAACGCCGCGGAGACGAAGCTTGTTCGGGCGTTTCTCGACAACGAATAGCCCTCACTCTCCGGGTTCGACCGTCGCGAGAAACCGAACGATGTCGGTCGAGGTGACGATCCCTGTAACGTTTTCGCCATCGAACACCGGCAGGTGCGCAACGCCGTGGTCGACCATCCTGGCGGCGGCGTCGGCGATCGACGCGTCGGGCGGGACTGTCACGACGTCGGTCGCCATATACTCCCCCACGGTTCCTGTTGTCTCCAGGCCCTGTGAGGAAACCATCGCGATGAAATCCGTCGACGTCAGAATGCCTGCGGGTTCACAGCCTGCCTCGATGCAGACAATGGAGTTGATATCCTCCTGGAGCATCGCGTCCGCGATCTCGTCGACAGCGGTGCCACGCTCGACGGTCAGGACGGGTGTGGTCATGTACTCCTCGACGGTCGCAGGTTCCATAGCCGGGTGTACCGCTCCCTCGTATATAGTCGGTCCGGAACCCGTGGGCGGTTAAACCGTGGCCCGTTTACAGCCCGCAGTATGAGACGTCCCTCTCGACCCGTGAACAACACCGGGAGTCTTGTAGACGGCGACACAACGTGGAGTCATGACCCGCAAGGTACTGGTTCCTTACGACGGTTCAATACAGTCAGAGAACGCCCTGGCGTACGCCCTCGATGCGTTTCCCGACTACGAGATAACGGTCTTTCACGTCGTCACGTCGCTTGCGGGCCGCGGCGCGGCGGATGGCTACGAACAGGCGATTGCTGCTGGTGAAAAAGTCGCCGAAGAGGGGGCGGAGTCGGCCCCGGAAGGTCGGGATATCCACACCGAAGCCGTGTACGGTCGTCCAGTCCAGGAGATTCTCGAGCAGGTCGAAGATGGGGGGTTCGACCACGTCGTGATGGGTTCGCATGGCCGCGACGGGGCAAGCAGGCTGTTGCTCGGCAGTGTTGCGGAAACGGTCGTCCGGCGAGCCCCCGTCCCGGTAACGGTCGTCCGCGACGGCGAGGACGGCACGACGAACCCGGAGCGGATCCTGGTCCCGTTCGACGGGTCGGAACTGTCCGAGGCAGCGCTCGAACATACTCTCGAGCGGTATCCCGAGGCGGACGTGACAGCACTGTACGTCGTGTACCCCCCACGTGACGTCATGAACACCCAGGTCGATATCGGGGGCTCGCTCGAAGCCGGGGACGGCGAGGATCGCGTGTCGGAAACGCTCGCAGCCGCGACGGAGGTCGGAGAAAGCGTCGGCAGGGAAGTCAGCACTGCCAGTGTCGAGGGGCTTCCCGAAGAGCAGATCGTCGCCGTGGTCGAAGACGAGGAGTTCGACCACGTCGTGATGGGGTCGACGGGCCGGGAGGGGTTCGAGCGGTTGCTCCTCGGCAGCGTCGCAGAGACCGTCGTCCGGCGGTCACCGGTCTCCGTCACGATTGCCGTGTCGGAAGTCGAGACGTGAAACAACCAGGGGCCGATACCAGGCACTGAGAATCGGGTCGCCGGTTTTTGAACGCGTCGCGCGAACAGTGGCGTATGTACGACCGGATCCTGGTCCCGACCGACGGCAGCACTGGCTCGGCACACGTCGCGATGCAGGCGATCGATCTCGCCGAGCAGTACGGAGCAACGGTACACGCGTTGCACGTCGTGGAATCGACAGTGCGGTCGGCACTGGTCGAAGCGGGGTCCGACGACGAGAGCCTGCGCCAGCACGGTGACCGTGCTGTCGGGATGATCGAGCGCATGGCCGAGAGCCACGGTGTCCCGGTGGAAACGACCGTGACGAAGGGCGATCCGGCGGAGACGATTCTCGACTACGCCGACCAGCTCGATGCCGACATTATCGTCGCCGGAACGCACGGGCGATCGGGCATGCAGCGCCGACTGCTGGGCAGCGTTGCCGAGCAACTCGTCCGGCACGCCTCGTGTCCAGTGTTGACCGTCCGGCTTCCGGAGACGGACGTGACGATCGACGACATCGAGACAGCACGCGAGCGGATAGACAACGCACTCGACGAGGCGGGATACGACGCGACGATAACCGATGTCGAACGCCAGCTGAAAGTGTGGGTCGGTGAGGCAAACACCGACGACGGGCCGGTCATCGTTTATCTCGATCCGGTCACCCAGCGGACGAGCGTGCTGCCACAACGCTCCTGATACGGCCGGCTGTACCCCTGTGAAGGAGTTCGACACCCCGGGGTGTCGCATGGCTGTTCGAGCGTACAGCCGGCAGTATGAGCTCCCGTCTGTCGGGAGACTCGCCCCTGGCTATCTCCATTCTCAGTACGTGCGAACGGCTGTCACGTTTATCACTGTGCCGTCACGAGAGTGTAGCATGACGACCGAGGAACTCGCGGAGTACGGGATAGAGTCCATGGATGGCCGGGCGGTCGCCGATTTCGTGGAGGCCCAAAACAGCGGTGTGCTCGGATTGCCCGGGCCGGAACCGTATCTCGTTCCGCTCTCGTATGGGTACGATGGGGAGTCGCTGTTCTTTTCCTTTCTGGAGGGAGAGGAGAGCAAAAAAGGACGGCTGGCCCGTGAAGCCGAGCGAGCGGCGTTTCTGATCTACACCGCCGAATCGGCGTTTACCTGGGAGAGCGTGCTGCTCGCCGGGCCGCTGCGGGAGAAACCTGCCGACGAGTGGGACCACGCCCTCGACGTCCTCGACGAGGCCTGGCGGCCCGCGGTGCTCGAGGACGCCCAGATGGCAGCCGACGTTCGGGTGTTCGAGCTCGCCGTCGACGAGCAATCCGGCCTCCGACACGCGGGGCTCCCGCCCGGAATGAGACAGTAGTTTCTGCCGCCGGCCGAAGTTCCATTACACCCCGGGTACGGTGTCGTCGCTGTCGGTCGACAGCCAGCCTTTCGCCGCCACTCGGAGAGCCGGCTCTAGAGACAAACCGGTTTGTATGAGTTGTATCAATTGGATGGCTCTGACGGTACGACCAGTACAATCGTCTCAGATATGTCCGATTTTAAATATATGTCCGACGTTACAAGGAACATGGATTGGGTGGCATACATCGAATCGCTGAACAGTCAACAGAGGCCAACTGAAAGGTCGGGGACTCCCTAATTTCCAAAATGGCGTCCGAACCAAAACGGTTGACGGAGACGGCGGAGCAGACAGCCCGGCCCCACGAAAGCTATCTCGGCTGGGCAGTTGCTCAGGGCAGGAGCGCGTGGCGAGTGGCGGAGTACAGTGCGGTGTATCTCGCGCTCCTCGCGGTCGCGGAAGTGCTCATCGTGCAGTCAGTGCTGTCGCTGCCGGTGAGTCCGGCCCCCGTCGTGGTCGGGCTCATCACCTTCGCGATCTATGCGAACGACCGCATCATCGACCTCGAGAGTGACTGGACATCGAGTCCCCGGCGGAGTGCCTTCATTCACCGTCACAAAGGCCTCCTGTCGGTGTTCGCGGCGCTCTCGTACGGGGTTGCGGTGGCACTGTCAGTTCTCGGCGGACCGGTCGCCTTCGGACTGACGATCCTCCCGGGGGTCGCCTGGGTGACGTACGCTATCAACTGGTTACCGGGCATTTCGACGTCGGTCGACCGGCTGAAGGAAGTGATCGTACTCAACTCCCTGGTCGTGGCGGGGGCGTGGTCGCTCGCTGTCGTCCTGCTTCCGCTGGCGTACGCTGACAGCTCACTGACGCCCGCCGTAGGCGTCATTCTGCTCTACTACGTGCTTGCGGTGTTTGTCGACACCGAGATCGCAAACGTCGGCGACATCGAGAGCGACAGGAACATCGGCGTATCCACGGTACCCACAGCGCTCGGCCTCGAGGGTACCAGGCGGTGTCTGTACGTAATCACGGTCTTCCTCGCGGTCGTGCTCGCGGTCGCCGCGTTCGCTGGTCTACTGACGGTGAAAGCCGCCGCGGTGCTCTCGCTGGGAGTCGCAACCCTGTTGCTCGTGACGTCGCTTCTGGGTCGTGTCGAGAGGCACGACAGGCTGACAGTCGCCGCCGAGTGTTCGCGCCTGCCAGTGCTTGTGGCTCTCGCCGTACCCTTCGTCGCCTGGTAGAGAGGTCTACCCGGGCCTAGTCGTCCTGTGCGAAGAGATCGTTCTGGTCGATGTTAAGAACGCCGCCCGGCCCCCGGTCGTCCCCGGCCGACGAGAGGATCGGCACTGTAACGGTGACGACTGTCCCGGTTGGCTCGTTGTCCGTGAAAGAGATCTCTCCGTCTGCCACGTCGACTCCCCAGACTGCCAGCGCGAGTCCGAACCCGGTGCCGTGTTTCAGGGGCGTCTCCTTTCCGTCCGTGACGAGGGCGAGTTCCTCGTCGTCGATACCCGGCCCGTTGTCTTCGATGACGACCTGTACCCGCTCGGCGCCGGCTGTCACCTCGATACGGACTCTCGGGTCCGAGTTCGTGTTGTGCCGGGCGGCGTTTTCTATCAGGTTCAGAAACACCTCCCGCAGCAAACTGTCGATTTCGACCGCCCGTGACCCGAAGTCGGACTCGATGGTCACTTCGGGGTAGGCCTCGCGGACTGTGTGTATACAGTCCCCGAGCACGGCCTCGACCGGTTTCGGGTTCGGCTGTGCACGCCCCTGCTCGAAGATATCGAGGATCTTTCTGATCTGGTCACTGATGTCGTCTATCTCGAGGGCTTTCTCCTGGACCGTTGTCGCCTTGCTCTCGCTGCTCTCCCGTGCGAGGTAGTCGGCGTTGCCGATGATGACCTGCGTGTTCGACCGGATGTTGTGCCGGAACACACGGTTGAGTACCTCGAGACGCTGTTGTTGACGGTAGTACTCGGTGATATCGTGGAGTGTGACGATCAGCCCTGTCGTCCGGTCGTGCACGTCACGGAGCCTGTTGACCGAAACTTCGAGCGCTCTGATCCCGCTGTCCGACTCCAGTATTGCCCGGCTCGACTCTGACTGGGTGTCGGTGATCTCGTGGAACTCCGGAATTGCCGTCGTGACGGGCTGTCCGAGGGCCTCGTTGGGCGTGACCCGTAGCTGCTCGACCGCTCGTGCATTGATGTCGACAATATTGTCGTGGCGGTCGAGGACGAGTGCGCCTGCCTGCATCCTTCGGAACACTGATCGACGGGCCGGATAGATCGGTGCCGGACTGGTTCCAAAGAGCTGAAACCGCGTCAGCGCGCCGAGATACGCGAGTCCCGTCACGCTGAACGCGATGGGTGTCACGTCCACGGGGCCCGTCGGAAACACGCCGAGCAGGGAGAGGATGTTCGTCAGCCAGGGAGCGAACAACCCGACGAGGAGGGCCACACTCTGGGCCTTGAACACGCCCAGGTCACTCGTCACGAACTGGAGCAACGGTATCGCCCCCAGCAATCCGAGCAGGTAGGTGTACCCCGCAATTACCCAGAACCCAGGTCCTGGAGTCCGCTCGACTAGCATCCTCCCGCTGACTTCGACCAGCGTCGATTCGACGTAGAACAGATTGTGAAACTCGTTTGTCGCACCGAGAAGTCCACAGAGCAGCGGGACGGCGGAGACGGCGGCGATGTAACGTGGCCGGAGATAGTCGCTGCGACCGGTGTACGAAAGAGAAAAGAGCAACCATCCCACCGGGACGATGACGACGCCCAGCCAGGAGAGATCCATCCAGAAAATCTGCTCCGACATACTCGTCGCATCGATCCGGAAAATCTGGGTTGCCGACCACCAGCACTGTCCGCCCATCAGGAGCGTCAGTGAAACTGCCCCCGGCTCGGGGCGTTCCCGCCAGGCCAGAAGCGCGCCAGTCAGCCCGATACCGACTGTCGCGACGAGGAGGGCTTCCATCACCGCGAGCACGGACAGGTCTGCTGGGATCATTCTTGCCAGGGGTCAGATTACGTCCATCTCTTCCAGGCGGTTCCGGATCTCCGCAGCGTCGAGTTCCTCGAGGCTGTCCAGACCGTGCCTGATGACCAGCGGGTAGAAGTGGCGGTTCTTCTCGAACTCCTCGTCGTACTTGAACTCGTACTCCGCCTTCAGGATGTTGTAGTGGCGTCGGAGTTCCTTTGTCTGGGACTCCGGCAGGTACATGTATGTCCCGATCTGTTCTTCTTTTACCGACGATCCGTCGCTCGAGTCCCCGGAGTCGTCCTCCGTCACCGCCGGTTCGTCGACGAAATCGGGGGCGTCCTCCGTGGAACTCTCGGTACGGTTGGCACGCTCTGTCGATTGTTTGCGACGCCGCCTGAGGCGTTCTGATCGGTTATCCGTCATGGTCTGATCTCAGTCTGTTGGAACTGCTGCTCCAGGTTCGTCGCGATGTCCTCGAACACCGAGAGTTGATCGCAGTTCGGTTCTTCATTAAAAATGGACCCACCGCTCGTGAGTGCTCGCTGAACGGCTGCCCGCTCCCGGACCGTCCAGACCGGCGTGTCCTCGAACGCATCCTCGATCCACGCGATCATCTCCTTTGCCTGGTTCTTCCGGATGTCGACACGGTTGACGACAACACCCCGATCATGGATCTGGATCCCGTAATCGGTTTCGATTGCACCAATATGATCGAACAGCAACTCGAACGCGCGCTTGCTCGTCGTCTCTGCCAGCGCGGGGATCAGCGTATTCTGGGCCGCATAGAGCGCGTTGTCCATGAGATTCCCGAGGAAGGGAGGGCAGTCGATCAGTATGAAATCGTAGTCGTCTTCGACGTGTTCGAGGACGAGCGAGAGCTGCTGACCGGACCGCCGTGAGAGTGTCAGCTCCGGTTCCACAGCCGTCATATCGATGTTCGAGGGCAAAAGATCCATTTCGTCGTGGGACAGAATCAGGTCCGAGACGCGCTCCCGTTGCTCCGGATCACTCAGCACGTCAAAAAGCGAAGGGGGTTCCTTGTCGTATACTTCGCGCATGCCGAGATTCTCCGTCGCGTTTCCCTGCGGGTCGAGATCGACGAACAAAATATCGTGTCCGCGCCGGTTGAGTGCACCGGCAACGTTGATGGCAACGGCAGTTTTGCCGACCCCACCCTTTTGATTACTAACAGCCACTTTGGCTGGTTCTGACATACAAAATAGGCAAAAGGTTATGAAACCATAAGACTATGTCAGACATACGTCTGACTCCGGCGAAACTTTTAGCGTCGCGGTACCGAATCAAACAATCCGTATGGGGGGTCCCGACAGACGGACCGACAAGACTTCCGGAACGCGAAGTGTAATAATATATATTATTTTTTATAATTTTGCTATACCAGCTTGAATTATTATCTTTTAGCGAAAAAGTCGACTCGAGAAGGCAGCCGCAATCGGATATCGTCAAAACTGGAACCAGCGACAGTAAGAACCGGGCCCTGGTTGCAGTCGACAAATGATGGGGTAAACCACTATCGAACGACAGAATCGGGACAGCGATCCCGATCTGACTCTGAGAGGCGACACACGAAGACTGCGGGCCGGAGATTGACACCATTCCCCTCCGCAGCTGCACGAGGAACGGGAAACACGATGGAAAGACCGTGTACAACGCAATCACGGGGAAATCCTGGTCAGAGTGGCCGTTCGGCTGACTGACCTGACTTCCGTCGACTACCCCGTAATTATCGTATTTATACAATATAAATATATTCTATAGTATAGTAGAATATTGCTTCTAAACTGTTTCAATATCATTTTTATGTTACGACTGTTGTACGGCATAATCGTCAGACTATCTATATGTGTGGGCGTTCTGTGAACAGTGTGTACGGGAGAGTTCGGTGTGAGTAGGGTCGGTCCGACCGGACTGGTCGCAACGCTGGCGCGAAGAGTGGCTCCGGGCTGGTTCGACGGGTACGGCGACACCGCGCGCAGCAACTGGCGATCTTTCCCCGTTTCACAAAGATTTACACGAATACGAGTGTAATTTACGGGAAACCACACACTTATGCCTGAATACAAAACGATCGGTCGATACGAGACAGCCTCTTACTCGTTCCAGTCGAACAGACTGCGGAGATCCCGGCCGACGGACTCGATCTGGTGTTCGGAGTCGGCGCGGCGAAGCTGGTGATACGACGGGCGACCACACTGGGTTTCCGATATCCACTTGCGGGCGAACTCGCCAGTTTGCACCCGCTCGAGTGCATCCTGCATGTTCTCCCGGACATCGTCGTCGATGATGTGACGACCTTCCTCCAGTCCGCCGAACTCGGCTGTGTCCGAGACGGAGTTCCACATGTTCTCCAGTCCGTCCTCGTACATGAGATCGACGATCAGTTTGAGTTCGTTGAGACACTCGAAGTAGGCGATTTCCGGGCTGTACCCGTTCTCGACGAGTGTCTCGAAGCCCAGTTTGACGAGTTGGGTGACCCCGCCACAGAGGACAGCCTGCTCACCGAAGAGATCAGATTCGACCTCCTCCTGGAACGTCGTCTCGATCACACCGGCGCGGGCGCAGCCGATTTTGTGGGCATAGGTGAGGGCTTTCGTCTCCGCGTTGCCCGTCACGTCCTGATACACGGCCATGAGTCCGGGTGTTCCCTGATCCCGCTCGTAGTTTCGCCGGACGAGATGGCCCGGACTCTTCGGGGCGACCATCGTCACATCGACGTGTTCGGGGGGGGTAATCTGCGAGTAGTGGACACTGAAGCCGTGTGCCACCTGGAGCGTATCCCCCGCTTCGAGATGCTCCTCGATCTGATTGTACACCGGAACGTGCGCGCGTTCGGGGACGAGAAACGAAATGATATCCGCGGCGGCTGCCGCTTCGGGAGTTGTCAGAACTTCGAGCCCCTCCTCCTCTGCTGCCTCCCAGGAAGAGGAATCCTCCCGCAAACCGACGACGACGTCGATACCGCTATCGTGGAGATTCAACGCATGGGCGTGACCCTGGCTGCCATACCCGAGGACCGCAACAGTGTGGTCGTCGAGTGCGTCTGCCTCGACGTCCTGTTCGTGATAGACCGTTGAACTGAATTTGTCTCCCATCTTCGTACGCTATTCTCCTATCCCTTTTTAAATAGTTTTCGTTCCGTTGAGACCGGACACACGGTAGAGCACCCCTGGCTTGGCTTGCCGGAGAATGCGGCCGATACTGCCGGCTGTAACGTATTATGTGTCGTCGCCACCCCGGGTGGCGAATATCTTTGCACACTGACAGCCGGCGGTACGAAACCCGCTCGGTCCAACCGGGCGGTAGACACTGGGGCGGACTCACCGACGGTTTTTTGTGCTCTTCTGGCAGTTTCGACGGGTGGGACTGCCACACCGACGACCCGACAGCACTCGAGATCGGGCTTCCTGCCGCTGGCGCTGATGGACAGTTACCGGGCAACCAACCAACATGCTATGTATACAATTCTTTTGTCATTTTGGTGCGTAGTAACGACTGAAACACCGTTTTGCGAGCGGAGAGTCACAACGGTCCGGGCTTCGTTTGCCGAACGAGCCCGTATCGAACAGAACGGCGCACCTGGGGATAGGTTTCGGTACTCGTCGTCCCGGGTCGGCTGGAGGGATCATCAGGTCGCATGCACCGGTCGACCGTCGAGACGCTCGGTACTGAACCCCGGATTCTCGAACCAGGCCGTGTCGAAAGGATCGGCGGATAAGCCGCGTTGCGAACCCGTTCGAGCGAACTCGGGGGAAAAGACGGACGCGTGTCACCGAGAAACCCGACCGATCTCCCGCGACGACGAACGGTCGACCAGGCAGGCGTCCCCCCCGATACCGAACACAGCGAGAACCGTGTGTTTATACCAACAGCCGTACCGTGGACCATCGGCGGGCAAAAGCCCGACGTGTAGGTGCAGCTGGGAGAACGGTGCGACCCGGTTTGGGTACTGCTCCGCCCCAGGGATGACTGACTCTGCGAAAAGAACGGGCGAGGTAGGAGGGTGACCGACGAGAGCACGGAGAGGAGTGAGAGGGGTCGCCGTTCTGTCCTGTCGGTCAAAAAGTTTGGAAAAGTATAATTTAGATCTGTTTCCAGTAATACGATATATTTTGACGGTGTTCGCTACAACGAGTTTCGTGGAACGAATTGCGGGAAGTTGCTTTCCCGTCGAAACGATGACTCGGCTGGAACCGACGAGCCGGTTGCTGGAGCAGGGGATGGCGCTGAAGACGGCGAGTTCCTCGCGGGGAGCCTTCCGATCTTGCTGTTCGTCCTCGCACTGCTGCATGGCGCGGCGCTGTTCACGGCGATTCGGCACGTCCAGGACTGACAGCCGTCCACGACGAAGCGGGAAGCTTTCGTCTCGAAACCGCGGTCGAGCCAGCGGCGAACACTCGGATGCAGTTGCGACTGATACTGTCGGCTGTACGTGCGTAAAGATATTCGCTACCCCGGGGTGGCGAATTCTTTCAAAATGTTACAGCCGACAGTATGACAATCCTGGAACACCGCATAGAGAAGAGCCAACAATATATACAGCCCAGTCGAAGGCGGACTGTCGATGGCGCTTTTCGAGAATCTCGTACTGGTGTTCGTCGCGGGCTTCGTGACAGCACTGGCAACCGGTATCGGTGCGTTCCCGTTTTTCTTTTTCGACGATATCAGCGACCGGTGGAACGTCGTTCTCTGGGGCCTCTCGTCGGGTATTATGGTTTCTGCATCGGTGTTCGGACTCATCCAGGAGGGCCTCGCGGAGGGGACGGTACTGGAAATCGCTACCGGGATGGCTGTCGGTGTAGTCCTCGTGATCGCCGCCCACGAGATCCTGGTGGACGCCGAGATCGACGCCCGGGAGTACGAGGAGGCCGATTTCAAGAAACTCGTCCTGATCCTCGGCATCCTGACCGTCCATAGCTTCCCGGAGGGGGTTGCTGTCGGCGTCTCGTTCGCCGATCTCGGACTCGAAGGCGGAATCGAACTGATCGGGTTTACCGTGCCAGTCCTTGCGATTTTCATGACGGTCGCGATCTCGATCCACAACGTCCCCGAGGGAACGGCCATCTCGATTCCTCTGCGAACGATGGACGTGTCGGAGTGGCGGATGGTCTGGTGGGCCGTGTTCTCGAGTCTGCCCCAGCCAGTCGGTGCCGTCATAGCCTTTGCGTTCGTCCGCCTGGCCCGGCAGTTTCTCCCGTTTGGCTTTGGCTTCGCCGCCGGGGCCATGATCTATCTCGTACTCACGGAGTTCATTCCCGAAGCCCTCGAACTCGGCGAGAATATCCCGTCCGGGGGAAAACCCGAACTCGTCGGGGGCATCGTGCTCGGGATTCTCATCATGGCGCCGCTCGCGCTCATTTGACTCCGCTCGGGGTGCCACGGCGAAAAGCCAGTTCCGAGAATCTTGCCCCTCGAATCGTCCTCGCAGGAGGCGTGATACGGACGGTTGTGACTCTTTACCGCTCTGCTGTGACAACATACACGTTTCGCGGGCTGATGCGCCGTATATCGGACGTCCCTGCCGAAAATAATCACAACCGTCCGTATGACACCGTCGTTTCGACCCCCGGCGAAACGTGGGAAATATTGTCCCTGCAACAGCGGCCGGCGCGTCGAGGAGCCGACTGGTTCGCCCCCTGACGAACTGCTGTGTCACCTACGGTTTCTGGACGTACTCGCGCCGGTACACGTCAAGGACCGCCCGGAGCGACCCGATTATCACAGGACCGAAGAAGATGCCGATGAATCCCAGCAGGTAGATGCCGCCGATAACGCCGAGTATGAGGGCGCTGGGACTAAGACGGGTTTCGGTGTACCGGTCGATAATGAACGGTCGGAGAAAGTCGTCGGAGAAGCTGACGACGATAGCCCCGTAGACAAGGAGCATGCTACCCGCGAGTGGCCGTCCGATACTGAAGAGGTAGATCGCCGCCGGCCCCCAGACGAGAAAGGAACCGATGATCGGCAACACGGCGAGGAAGATCATCACAACCGTCCAGAACAGAGCGCTCGGAACCCCGAGGACGATCAGACCGAGGCCGGCGACGAACCCCTGGACGACGGCGATGAACACGTGGCTTGCAAGCACAGCCCAGACGACGTCGTCGAACTCCCTTCGGAGTTCGTCGTGGATCTGGGGCGGGAGCGGCGTCGTCGCTCGCAGCCACTCATTGAATCGGTCGGCGTCCTTGAGGAAGTAATAAAGCAGAAATATCGTGAGTGCCACCCCGATGAGCATGTGCGTGACCGTGTCGAAGAGGCCGAGGGCCCCGTCGACCGTTCCGATCCCGGTCTCGCGGAGAAACGTCTGCGCTGCCGACAGCACGTCGACTTCCTCACCCGTCACGTCCTGGATCCACGCCTCGAACTCCTCGAACGTGATTTCGCCACGTCTGATCTGTCCGATGACCGTCGTCGTCTCCCGGACGACGACCCGCAGGAGCCACAGCACCGGCAGGATGATCGCGAGAGTAACGGCGACGACCAGTCCGCCCGCCGTGATGCGTGGACCGATTCGACTCTCGAGCCGTTTCTGGAGGGTCCGCAGGGGATACGCCAGCAACACCGCGAGGAGGAGGAATTCGAGAAACGGACGCACGAGCAACGCGGCGAGCACGATCAAAATTCCTGCGAGTGCGGCCAGTAGTGCTCGCGCTCGGTCCATACACACAATTGCCAGGGTAGCGGCCATAAATTGGTCGGGCGTGTTGCCGGCCACGAGACTGCCCGGACATCCCGCCGGTGTCCGCCCCGGTCACGGGGCATGTCGTGGGCTGCCAGGCGAGCCGAGACACACCGTCAGACAGCGGGGGACCAGACAGGTGTCCTCGCGGGGAGCCGACTCGCACCCTCAGACGGACGGTTGTGGCTCGTTACCGCCGGGCCGATGCACATCTCACGCCTCGGCAGTCGAAACGCTGTTGCAGCTGTGCCGATGATATACTGTCGGACGGAACTGTTGATACTTTCACTCGCCCCACGTGGAACGAGCAGAATATCATGACTTCCGTCCGACAGTATACTGTGCTGTCACTGACACTGTACAGGAGCCGATTAAGATCGATTCCTGGCACGTTTACGAATACGCTTCGTGATATTACGCTGGAGTTCGATACCCTCCCATTTCTCCCGTTCGGCCTCCGGCAGCACATCCTGCAGACGACCTGCTTTTTTGCTTCAGATATCGTCGCTCGAGAGACGAACACCGGTGAAACAATTGTCATTGAGAACCAATACAATAAAACAGATCACGATCACCTCGGGAAGTTACTCACATATTCATCTGGCAAGAATGCAGGGTTCTCCATGTGGTTGGCTGAGGAATTTCGGCCCGAACACCGAAGCGTTCTCGAATGGCTAAACGAAAGCGGGCCAAAGGTATCGAGGACAATTTGGGGACCGAGTTGGCGTGGGAACGGTTAGCCGAAAAGCAGGCGTGTCGAATCAAGTGGGCGAAGCCGATTCCAGGGAAGATCACCGAATTGACGGCTGACCAGCGTACCGAGTTGATTGAATGGGGGGTTGATGCAATGGATGACTTCCAGGACGAATTTGAACCGCGGGTTTCGCTTCGCTATGGCTTCTCGTTCTCGCGGCTGTCGGTTAAATCGTCGATCCGTTGCTGCGAGCGCTCTTTGCGGCGGGCAACCGTTGCTGCGAGTGTCTCGCCGTCCCGGTCATCCGCAGCGCCGAACCCGGCGAGGAGATCGCGGTCCTCATCCAGTAGCCGTGTGATGACGTCGTTAAAGCTCTCGTCATCCTGCTTGCGTCGGCGGAGACGCTCTTTGGTCTCCTCGGAGACGCGGATATGCTCGTTGGCGGATTCGGCCATCATGTTAACCTCGGCGTTAACTGTATTTCACCTTCGGGTGTTCCTGACCCGTCAATAACATTCAGTGAGGTTCCCTGAGAATCCGGACTCGGACAGAGAGTCTGAAGCATCGTCTCGCCGAACTCAAGAGTCAACTGGATCTCCTTCCTGAAACAGAGGAACCGCCCCCAACCACACTCCAGGTCCACGGTCGCGGTCACCAGCAACAGGATTGGCAACGCCTCCTGGTCCACTTCTTATCGCCCGGTGACGCACACAGACTGGACCACGCCTTCCTGGACCATTTCCTTACCGCACTTGCTGAGCGAGACGACCTTGATTACACATTCTCTCGGCTCGATCTCGATGACGTACACATCGAGACGGAAGTTAGCACGTCAAACGAGCGCCGTCCGGACGCTGTGATGTGGGCTGGTGAGGACTGGTTCATCTGTTGGGACCTCAAAATCAGTACCTCACAAAGTTCGGTACTGACAACCGCGACCGCACCCGCAAACAAAC
>JAZKTU010000128.1:0-8584 GCA_036625385.1 Halovenus sp.
CGCCGTCGAGGTGATCGGTCTCGAACCCGAGGTGTCGAATATCGTGACGAACGGGCAGCCGGCAGTACGAGGTGTGGCGCCGCGCGTACTGGCAACTTCTATAAATATCTGTCGGGGATGGAGAACGGACACGTCAGTCCGGGGGGTTTTGACATGGTAGTCCGTCGTACCGGGAAGCATGAGTTCCGGACAGTACACAGGTGTCGACGGGACGAACAGAGAACCGACGATGCTGTTTGTCGAGGCGGAGACAGCGTTGCACGGTATGCAAGAGATTGTCGGCCGCAAGTGGAATCCGGTCCTGCTCTACTATCTGCTGACAGATGGCCCCCTGGGCTTTAGCGCGCTCAAAACGCGCGTCGACGGCATCTCCTCGAAGATGCTCTCCGAGAGCCTCTCTGATCTCGAAGAGCACGAACTGGTCTCCCGCGAACTGCTGAGCGACCAGCCAGTCCGTGTGGAGTACTCGCTCACCGAGCGCGGCGAGTCCCTCGAAGGGCTCATCGTCGAGATGGTTCAGTGGGGGAGCGAGTACGGGGAGGAGGTGTAGATGGCCGACTACGACGTCCTCGTTGTCGGTGGCGGGACCGGGAACAACGTCGCGGCTGCAGCGGCTGACGCCGGACTGGAGACGGCACTCGTCGAGAAAGGGAAACTCGGCGGTACCTGCCTGAACCGGGGCTGCAACCCCTCGAAGATGCTGATCCAGGCAGCCACTGCTGCCAATCACGTCCGTGACGCCGGGGCGTTCCACCTGGAGGCAAGTCTCGACGGTGTCGACTTCGCGGCCATCGTCGACGAGATGGACGACGTACTCTCGGGTCTCGCCGCGGGAATGGCGGGGCGCTACCGGGAGAAACCCACGCTCACGCTGTACGACGACGAGGCCGTCTTCGTCGACGAGCGCACCCTGGAAGTCGACGGCGAGCGCGTCAGCGGCGAGAAAGTCGTCGTTGCTGCCGGGAGCCGTCCACTGGTGCCGCCGATCGATGGCCTCGACGACGTCGACTACCTGACGAGTACGGACGCGCTCTACATGCGCGACCAGCCCGACAGTCTCCTCATCATGGGCGGGGGCTACATCGCCGTGGAACTGGGCTATTTTTTCGAGTCGCTCGGGACCGACGTGACGATCGTCGAGATGATGGACACGCTGGTTCCGCGCGAGGACGAGACAGTCGCCGACGCGTTCACCGAAATCGCGAGCGAACGTCACGACGTCTACACCGGCCACCGCGCCACAGCCGTCGAATCCGACAGAGGGCACGTGACTGTCCACGCCGAAACCGAGGACGGCGAGGGGATTGCGGTCTCGAGCGAGGAACTGCTCGTTGCTCTCGGTCGCCGTCCGAATACGGACACACTCGACGTCGAGGCGGCAGGGATCGAAACCGACGACGGCGGATTCATCGAAACCGACGACCAGCTTCGGGCCTCCGCGGAGAACGTCTGGGCACAGGGCGACATCGCGGACAACGCGATGTTCAAACACTCGGGCGACTACGAGACACAGGTCGCAGTCGAGAACGTCGTCCACGGCGGGGAGCGCGAGGCGGACCTCGGCGCGATGCCCCACGCAATCTTCACCGAACCCCAGATGGCCGGTGTCGGCAAGACCGAACAGGAACTCCGCGAGAACGGGAGAGAGTACGTCGTCGGGAAGCAGTCCCTCCCGGGAACGCCGATGGGACGGGCAAAGAAACTCGACCACGGGTTCGTGAAGGTGCTGGCCGCGCCGGATGGCGAGATTCTGGGCTGTCACATGCTCGGGTACGAGGCGTCGACGATGATTCACGAGGTCGTCGTCGCGATGCGCTCGGCCAGCGGCACCGTCGGAGACGTCACCGGTATCATCCACGCCCACCCGACCCTGAACAAGGCCGTCCAGTACGCGTTCGAGGATGTGCCCCTGTGAGAGGGACGAACCGCAACCACTGCGAAAACTGACAGGAACTAATAATTCTTTAAACTGGGTGTCGAAGTACCAGCATGAAGCAGGTCGATTTCCTGGTCGTCGGCTCGGGTTCCGGGCTCGACGTGGCCAACGCGGCAGTGAATCGGGGACAGTCCGTCGCCGTGGTAGAGAAGGGGCCGCTGGGCGGGACGTGTCTCAACCGTGGCTGTATCCCCTCGAAACGACTGTTGTATCACGCCGACGTGCTCGAAACGGTCGAACGGGCTGGGGAGTTCCACATCGACGCCGGCGTCGAGGATGTCGCCTTCGCGGACATCGTTCGCGAGGTGAACGAAGAGGTCGAAGCCGATTCCGAATCGATCCGTCGGGGTTTACGCTCCTCGTCACAGCACGAACTGTTCGAGGGTGAGGGGCGCTTTGTCGACGAACGGACCGTGGAAATATCCGGGGGGGCGGACGACGGCGCACGTCTCCGGGCGGACACGGTGCTGATCGCTGCCGGAACCCGCCCCGCAATCCCGGACATCGACGGCCTCGCGGCGACGAGTTACCTGACGAGCAAGGAGGCACTCCAGCTCGAGACGCCGCCGGAGCATCTCGTCGTCGTCGGCGGCGGCTACATCGCGGCCGAACTCGGCCACTTTTTCCGCACGTTCGGGAGCGACGTGACCATCGTCGGGCGGCGACCGAACCTGTTGCCGGACGCCGACGAGGAGGTCGCCGCCGCGTTCACCGAGCGATACGCGGAGCGGTTCACGGTCCACACCGGCCACGCGGCCACCGCCGTCTCCGAGAGCGGCGGAACGGTCAGCGTCGAAGCACACCCCTACGAGTACGGCGACAACGGGGGGATCCGCGAGGCGGAGTCCGTCACCGTGACAGGGGACGCACTGCTCGTCGCCGCGGGACGGACGCCGAACTCGGACACGCTCGCCCTCGAGGCGGCAGGCGTCGAAACGGACGCGCAGGGGTTCGTCGAAACGGACGAGTACCTGCGGACCACCGCCGAGGGGGTGTGGGCGCTCGGCGATATCGTCGGCGAGTACCTCCTGAAACACAGCGCCAACCACGAGGCACAGGCTGTCGCCCGGAACATCTTCGGCGACGATCCCCAGCCGGTCGACTACACGGCGATGCCCTTCGCCGTGTTCGCCTCGCCCGAAGTTGCCGGTGTCGGCGCCCGCGAGGAGGAACTCCGGGCTGCCGGGCGCGAGTACGCGACGCGGACCTACCAGTACGACAGGACGGCGCGCGGGAGCGCGATGAAAGCCGACGGGTTCCTGAAGGCTATCATCGACCTCGAGGGGGAGATCCTCGGCTGTCACATCGTCGGTCCGGACGCTTCGACGCTGATCCAGGAGGTCGTCGTGGCGATGAAGGCGGGGTCGGGCACCGTCCGGGACATCCGCGAGTCAGTCCACATCCATCCCGCGCTCTCGGAAGTCGTCCAGCGCGGCTTCTCGGGGCAGTTCACCCGCGGCGGTGGCGGGCACTCGCACTGACCTGATACGGATCGTTGTGACTGTTTACCGGGTCGACCGCACGCCCTCGTGCGGTCGATCCCGTAACGACTCACAATAATAACTATGAAACCACCACACTGTCTCGACGTCGCGGTAAAGACTCATAATGATCCGTCGGTTGCAGTCGCCCGACGATACCCCGACACGGGATACCCCCCTGGGGCCCCCGGGCAGGCACCACCGGACAGCGGCAATCGTATATAAATGTTGGTCGCAAATGTGTCCCCGTCGCAGGCTACCGACACGGGGTAGACAGCCGAGGGACTACTGGAGAACGCAATGACAAACGCAGCAGTGGTTATCCTCGCTGGAACCGAAGGGCACGAGAACGTCGGTCGGGTCGTGAACGGCCTCGAGACGGCAAAAGAGTTCGCCGAGACGGAGGGAGACGAGGTGGAACTCGTCTTCGACGGCGCCGGGACCCAGTGGATTCCCGAACTCGAAGACGAGGGGAGCGACTACCACGAACTCTACCAGGCGGTGCGTGACGAGACCGCAGTCTGTGAGTTCTGTGCCGGCGCGTTCGGTGTCGAGGACGCAGTCGCCGATGCCGGAGTCGTCACGCTCGACGACCACGACGGCCATCCGAGTGTTCGGTCGCTGGTCGACGACGGCCACGAGATCATCACGTTCTAGGAGCCACGACGGCCGAAGGGAACCCGTTTTTCTCGCAAGGAGACGACGGGAAGCGACGGGATGGGCGTTTGACTCGCGGGCAGGATGGTTAAGCCGCTTCGGGCCTACTCGACAAGACATGGAGTTGATCGCAGTCGCTGCGGTGGCAGCGAACGGCGTCATCGGTCGTGGCAGGGAAATCCCCTGGCCGAGTATCCCGGCAGACAAACGACAGTACAGGAGCCGGATTGCCGACTGGCCAGTCATTCTGGGCCGGAGAACGTTCGACTTCATGCGCGACGATCTCCCCGGAACGGTGCAGATAGTGTTGAGTCGGGAAGAGCGGGAGTACGGGGTCGACTCGGCCTATTACGCTTCGGACGTCGAGGACACACTGGCCACGCTCGAGAGCCTCGGTGCCGAACGGGGCTACGTGATCGGCGGTGCCGAAATCTACGACCTCTTTCATCCCGTCGTCGACCGGATGATGCTGAGTCGGATCCCGGGCGAGTACGACGGGGATGCGTACTTTCCGGAGTGGGATCCCGACGAGTGGGACCGGGTCGACCGTGTCGACTACGAGGAGTTCACGCTCGAAGAGTGGGTCAGGAAATCCGCGTGAACTGCCCCGGAGCCGACGACCGGTCGGGAGAGCGCAACGGCCGTCCGTCCAGCCACTCACCCGCGGAGGAGGTTCATGACTTCGTCGTTGACGGCCGCTTCGACGGCGACGAGATATCGGTTGCCAGGTTCCAGAACAGTCTCGGCAGTGCTGACCCGGTCCCCGCTGGCGCCCGCGATGATCAGTACGCCGCGCGGGAAACTCACGTCCGCCAGTGAGCGGCCCGCAGCGGGCGCGTCCGGAGCGACTTCGACCTCGATGATCTCGAGGTCACCGCCGACGGACTCGACCGACCGGACGCCGTCGCCCACGAGTTCGTTCACCACTGCGCGAGCGCCCGGTTCGTCGGGATAGACGACGCCATCGACGAGGTCCCGGAACTCCTGTGCGGCCTCGGGGTCTCTCACGCGCATGACCGTTCGGACGTCGGTCATCCGTTCGGCAGCCATGCAGATGCCCAGATTCGTCGCCGTGTCCCCGGTGAGTGCAGCGAGCACGTCACACCGGTCCGGGTCGGCTTGCCGGAGGACACTCGGTCGGCTCGCGTCGCCCTCGATGACCGTCCCGACGTAGTGGTCGTTGATCGTCTTGCAGCGACCGTGGTCGCGCTCGATGACGACGACCTTGTGCCCCCTGTCGTTGAGCAGCTGTGCCGTTCTGAGGCCGATCTGTCCGCCGCCCGCGATCGCGATTGTCGAGTCTCGTCTCATTGTCTCAGTCCTCTGGATGTGTTGTAGGTGAACGTTCCCCTTTGTCGCTCGTCTCCGGTCGGTCGTAGCGCTGCCAGCCGGCGTAGACCACGGCACCGAACAGGAGCCAGCCGATGGCGATCGCCCAGGTCTGTGGCGATATGAAGAAGCCAAGCAGGAGGTTCAGGAGGATGCCGAGGATCGGCGGCACGGGGTAGTACGGGATCGAGAAGGGCCGCGAAAGGTCGGGCTTTTGCCGGCGGAGACGGATGACAGCCACGTTGACGACGACGAAACCGAGCAACGAGAACAGGCTGGCGAGGTTCCCGACGAGGCGGATCGGCACCAGGACAACCGCAAGCAGCATGAGGACGGCGCTTGCTAGCACGGCGACGAAGGGTGTCCCGAAGCGGGGATGTAACTGACCGAGTCGGAGCGGCAACTGGCCTTCCCGTCCCATGGCGAAGGCGACCCGGCTGGACCCGATAATGACGGCGTTGAGCGCGCTGACCGTCGAGAAGACGGCCCCAAACGTGATCAGGGCCGCCCCGGTGCCGATGAGGGGGACAGCCGGCATGAACCCCGCGGCAGCCTCCGCGACCGCCGTCTCGCCGGCAGCCCCCAGTTCGTCGGCGCCGAGGGTGCCGATGGCGACGGCGACGACCAGCAGATAGATCACGACCGTCGCGGCGAGACTCAGAAAGATAGCCCGAGGGATGTTCCGCCGGGGGTTCTCGACCTCTTCGGTGACCGTCGCGATGAGATCGTACCCCTGGAACGCGATGAAGGTGAGTCCCATCGCAGGGAGGACAGCCAACGCCCCGCTGTCGGCCGGGAAGGCCGGTGTGAACTCACCCGTATCGATCGCGAACACGCCAAAGGCCACGAACACCGCGAGGATCGCTACCTTCAACACCGTAATGACGGTCTCGGCACCGCCGCTGGCTTCCGTCGAGAGCGCGTTCAGCGCGACGAACAGGACGACGACGACGAACGCGTAGACGATCGGGAGGTCCGGCGCCGACGGGACGTAGAGATGAACGAACTCCACGAAGTTCGAGGAGAACCCGAGTGCGTACAGTGCGCCGGCAGCCATGTAGGTGAACCAGCGTGTCCACCCCATCACGAACGAAACCGCACCGGAGAACGTCTCGCGGACGTAGGCGTATCCGCCGCCGTTTCGCGGGATGGCACTCGCCAGTTCCGCGTACGACAGCGCAGTGAACAGCGTGACGCCACCGTTGAGGGCGAACACGAGCAACGCTGCCGGCCCCGCCGTCTCGGCGGCCAGCCCCGTCAGCACGAAGATACCAGCGCCGATCATCGCCCCGATACCGATCATCGTCGCGTCCAGTAATCCGAGATCCGCGCTCGGCGACCGGTCACCAGCGTGACTCATCGCTTTCCACTGTCCCGCTGTGGACTCCCACAGTCCGGTGCCAGTTGCTCGTCACCATACAGGCCCCAGATCCACTGAAAACGAATAAAGCGTTACTGAACTCGGCGTAACCGGGCCGGGCAGCCCCGAAAAACGGCCAAACAGTCCCCCGTCGGCCTCGCGTTCAGGGGAGACGGGTCGAGCCACTCGCTGTGGGCAGAGAGAGACACCGAGGCGTTCGTTCGGAGCAGGACTGCCTACGCATCCCGGCCCCACGGACGTCGAACCGTGTGACCCAGTCGCTGAAGACCGAACCCGATCAGTCGAAACTGACGCCGTTTCGGGCCTCGTGGAGCGAGGCACAGATCGTCGCCTGGCCGTCGATGTTCGAGGCAGCGAGGCGGGCGTCCTGGAGGACGGATTCGACCGCATCCCCGCTCGGCTCCAGCGGATCGCCCCCGCGGTCGGCAAACAGACGGTCACTCCCGTCGGTAACGAGCCCCGTCTCCCGTGCTTTTGCGAGGTACTCCGACAGCGGTTCGCGCGGGACGGTGACCGTCAGTGCCCCGTCCCGAACCGAAACGGCAGCCACGGCCGGCGCGTACTCGAGATCGACGGCGGAGCGCGTCAGTGTCGCGATCTGATCGGGGTCGAGGCCGGCCTCGCGAAGCGCCCGGATCGCATCGTACTGGCGGGCGAACCGGGCTTTGCTGTCCAGTTTCCGCCGGACGGCCTCGATACCGTCGTCGGCATCCTCGAACACCGACTCGAAGGACAGTCCCCTGTTCACGCCGGTCGATATCTCCTCCCCATGCATGTGGTCCGAGAGACGGACGGTGACGGACGTGACGCCGGGGAGCGTGTTCACTTCGTCACGGATGCCCGTCGCCATCATCCACGCGAATGCGGGGGAGCACCACGCCGTCGGAAGGACGAACTCGACGGTCACCGCACCACGGTCGATATCGATGCGATCGATGTACTGTAACTCGACGATCGAACGGTCGAGTTCCGGGTCCTCGACGCGGTCCAGTCGCTCCCGGACCGCCGTCCGATCGACCGACTGTTCAGTTGCTGCCATGGGTCAATCGGCTGCCGTCCCCTCGTAGGTGTCACCGAGACCGAACTCCCGGCTGATCTCGTCGTCCTGGAACTGCTGTTTCTTCTCCTCGATGTCGATATCGTAGAGTCGGGCGGCGTTTTTGCCCATGAACTTCCGTTTCACTTCCGGCGAGAGTTCGACGCCGTACTCGGCGCGTTCCTCCTGGGTCAGTTCCGCGTTCATCACCGCGGGAACCAGCCAGTCGGGCTCCCAGATAGCGTAGTCACTCCCGAACAGAAGGTTGTCCTCGCCGACCCAGAAGAGCAGTTCCCCCATCATTTCGGCAAACTTCCGCGGACGGTTCTGCGCGAAGGGTGCCGCGACGGCGAGTCCGCCGTACACGTTCGTCTCCTGGGTAGCGATGTGGCAGAAATCGTCCAGCCGGGGGAAGCCGACGTGCTCCACGACGAAGTTGAGTTCCGGGAACGACGTGGCGGCGTCGTCGACATCGGCGACATCGAACGCGTCCCGGTTCAGTGGCCGGATCGTCGGACCCTTGTGCGGGTGGATGTTCTCGATACCGAGGTCGACGCACTTCTCGAGGAACCGAAACGACTCCTCGCTGTCGAGGCGCCATCCCTTCGAGTCACCGCGCCACTCCGCCGTGTAGAGCTTCACGCCCTGGATGTCGTAGTCGTCTTTCAGCCGTTCGAGGTGTTCGATGCCCTCGTCGCCGTCACGGGGGTCGAAGCTCCCGTTGAGGACGAACCGTTCGGGGTACTCCTCGGCGAGTTCCGCGT